>JBBCAX010000032.1:0-1193 GCA_051382335.1 Deltaproteobacteria bacterium TL4 | reverse complement strand
AGAGAGTATCAATGAACAATTCATACTCAGCATATACTGAATATATTTCTCGCAGTCAAGATAGTATTTCGCAAAATTAACAATTATTTCAGATAGTTAATTGTCGTACTTTTCGGAGTAGACTCATCGATTATAGGAATAGACGGAGCCTCATGGATGGATTACAGTGGCTACCACTTAACTTTATGCTTTATAGGAGAAGTGAGCGCTCAGGATTATCAACGAATCAAAAGTGAGTTAGCAGAAATCAAGACAGCTCCTTTTGAGATACAACTAAAGAACGTGGGGTTTTTTCCTCCAAGGAAGGAACCTCGAATTTTATGGGTTGGAGTGGAAGCCAATGACGCTTTAATGGAGCTTCATCAGGCCATCAATAAACGCCTGACCAAACTTGGAATCCAACTGGAAAAACGTAAATACGCCCCTCACATTACAGTGGCTCGCTTAAAACATGTCGAGAAGGAGCAGCTCATGCCTTTTTTAATAGCACACAGCCTGTTTAAAACGGAGCGTTTTCAAGTGATGGAGTTCAGTCTCTACTCCAGCCTCCTGACCTCGGAAGGAGCAATGCACAACGTAGAACGCAGTTACGCTCTTGGAAATTAGACACAACACTCTGTGCTCAAAACACAAAAAAGAGCATCATGAAACTAAGAATCAGGCAGGTTTTCCAACTAGAAAAATCTTTAGAGCGAGGAATGTCACGTGTGGGGCAAAACGTAAAAATTACTGACTTTTGTAGACTTTCTGACGTCTTTTACTTTCTAAAAGCGTGGGCTCTTCGGCCACAGGTAAACTCTCCAAGTCTTCGATAATTTTTTTCAAACTATCCTTCACACCGGAAAGAATAAAATAAAGCCCTTGGGTGGCATCGTTGCTTAACTGTCCATCCGCAATAGACTCGCTGGCAAATTCAAGAATATAGGCCGTATTGACCAACGATTCCTGCAAATCAATTTTTGCACGGAGCGCTTCTGATATCATAGAATCCCCTTAATTAAAGTTATGATTTTATTACGTCTCCCTGAACACTCTCTTCCCCAAGATAATGCAACGTAACAATCATCTCGACTTTGAACAATTTGCTCAATATTACTCCTGAATAAAATCAGAGACTTATAAAGTCGTATTAGAATTAATGATAGGTTTGGCCTGAAAAAAGGGAAATAATAACCTTGCATTAATTCATTCAT
>JBBCAX010000031.1:0-2467 GCA_051382335.1 Deltaproteobacteria bacterium TL4 | reverse complement strand
ACTCAATTCTCAAAAAACGAGGGATGAGGCTCGACTATCTGAAAACGGAGGTTAGCACCATATGTTTATTATATGCAACTGAATTCATTTAGGTTAAACCCCGAACACCTATGATCTCCGAATTTCGGAATTAGTCATTCGCGAGTGTGCTGCTGGAGATCCAAAGGCTGCCCAATATCGACTGGATGCAATTGCTGGAATCGTTCGATTAGAAATCAATGAGAAAGTTAAACAAATCGCAGTGGGTTTTGTAGAGCGTGGGCTTATTCCACCTCAAGTTGCTGAGGATGCCTTGCATATCGCTATAGCGGCAGTGCATGGTATAGACTTTCTTTTAACGTGGAATTTTAAGCATATCGCTAACCCTATGATGCAATACCGCATTGAGGGTTTCTTAAACGAAAACCATCTTTCGTTACCTTTTATTTGTAGTCCTGAATAATTATTAGGAGATAATAATGGAACCTTTAATGACTGATGAAATTATTGAAGAAATTCATGCGATCCGACTCGAACATGCGGCACGCTTTAATTTTGATGTTGAGCGAATCATAGCCGATTTAAAAAAAACGGAGCAAGAACATACCAAACAAGGATGGCCCTTAGTAGAAGAGCAAGAAGTCTACCCCATTTCTCATATAGCATTTCAGAGGACTCACTTCATGCAACAGTAAAGCGGCATTCGATAATCAGATCGCCCAACAAATCGCTGATTGTGCCAAGATAAATCCGAAATCTTGGGAATGGGAGAAATCCCATGAAATTGATTAATGTTACCCAGTGGGTGAAAGTCCAGTCTGGAAATCGGGGTCGGACCAGATTTTTTATTCTATACAACTGTAATCAAAATAGAAATTTTTAAAACAAGGTTAAAAATGTGCTTTAGAAGCCCCTTTTTAGGTGCAAAAGGAGAGGTTTAAGGGCAAGAAACCATGACGCAAAAGTCTGAAGTAGATTCTAGCCCAACTCGGCGTTGACGGTACGGCAGACCCGAGTTTTTTTCGACATTTTTTAGTAACTCGTGAGGACAGTGGCTTTTTCGACTTTCATCATCGGTCTGCCGCCCGTCACGCAAGCGTTGGGCCCTTCGGCTCAGCACTTCCAATAACCTTTTCCCTAGGGAATTCTATGCTCTTTCAATACGGAGATAAATTCCTTTTTTTGTTGAAGATATCAACAAAAAAACTATACTTCCTGTAAAGAAGTCAATGTCATTGTAAGATGGTTTATCATAGCATGGAGGGAAAGAAATAAAATGAAGCAAATTTCAGCAAGTGAAATAGTAGGATTACCAATTCAGGAGCGGATTCAGCTTGTGGAGGATATCTGGGATTCTATTGCCGCAGTTCCAGAGACATTAGAAATTCCAGAGTGGCACAAAATAGAACTTGATAATCGACTTGAGTCATATCGCAAAAACCCAAAGGCTGGGACTCCATGGGCAGAGGTCCGGCGTCGCATTTTAGGTGAGAAATGAAGTATAATCTGATCATCCTTCCTGAATCGGAAATGGATATTCAGGAAGCATTTGAATGGTATGAAGCACATCAACAATACCTTGGTCGATATTTCGTAGAGGAACTTGATAGTGTCTTTCAAAGGATTGAAGAATGCCCACTTGCATTTCAAAAAATCTATGGAGAATTGAGACGAGCATTTCCACATCGTTTTCCTTATGCCGTGTACTTTCTTATTGACGAAAACAACATTATTATCAAAGGGATATTACATCAACGTAAGAATCCACAAGAATGGCAAAGTAGGTATGTTACTTAGTCTACTTTGGAAAATGTCCTTGTTCATGCAAAAACGAAGTTTTGAGGTCCAGGCGTGCCCAACTCGGCGTTGACGGTACGGCAGACCCGCGTTTTTTTCGACAATTTGTAGTAACTCGTGAGGGCAACGGCTTTTCCAACCTTCATCGTTGGTCTGCCGCCCGTCACGCTGACGTTGGGCCCTTCGGCTCAGCACTTCAAACCACCTTTCCCATGGGGGTACCATGTACACAAGAATCATCCTTCTGCTTTTAAGTCTCGTAGTCATTACCAGTCAATCTTTTGCCGGAGATGTCACCTTCGGCGAAGCCAAAACCGCCATCAGCGGAGCCGATGCCCAACAACTTGAGGTCAACGATCTCGATGGAGACAGCAAACCCGATTTGATTTGGCGAGATAGTTCAGGAAATTTGAAGTACAGTTTGCAAGCAGGAAGCAATCTAGAAAATAGAGTGTGGACGCAAGCTACCGCTTCTGCGGCATGGAAATCTAGACAGGGTCATTCCAGTGTCGTTTTTAATGATAAAATATGGGCCATAGGGGGAGGAACTGACAACAGTTCAAATGAACTTCCGTGAATTAGCGTTTTTGTTGTTCATCGTTGCATCCGCAACCGGTGATATTACAGTTGGGCACTGAGACTCATAGATTAACCTAAAGCAAAAACAACTATGCCTCGAAAAGTTAGAGAA
>JBBCAX010000030.1:0-21501 GCA_051382335.1 Deltaproteobacteria bacterium TL4 | reverse complement strand
AGTGCTTCCCGGAAAGATTCTTTAAATGCGCATACCACGCAAAAGTCATAAAGACATTACTCAAACATAACAAAGCCGTTGTCGTAATAATTGTACGCATAAACGTTCCCTCTCCTAAACACTCGCTGGTGGTTCTGGAGTCTCCTGTGGCGTTACAGCCTCTCCCAAAGGCGGGAAGTCGGGGAGGTTCTTTGCCCAGGCACTGAGTAGTTTCTCAAATGATTTGCCATCATAACTAACAATCTCAACCGCATATTGTTGTTTGAGTTTCTTTTCAATTTCCAGCCCTAACTGAAACAACCGGCAATTCCGTAGTATTCGATGCTGCTTTCGCAATTTTTCATCAATCCGCGCTTCAATCTTTCTCTTACGGTTTTGTAATTTTTTAAGCTTATTACTCATCGTTTCTCCTCTCATTTTGGGAATTATGGGAAAATCTTAGTTCTATTGTGGTTCAGACGCGTGTGATCCAGAGTTTCCTCTTCCACCATAGAAGGGTTGGCTCTCAGAATGAATTAAAAAATTAATATTTCAAGTGCATACTGGACCTTCACCTACAAAACCTGGAGCAGATAACGGAACGTCCCGGTTACGGCTTTATTTTTGCATGAGATACCTGCTAGAAACTCGTGTTTCAAACTATTAAGATTGGTCACTATATGCTCTCGTGTGTCGTGTATCGGGTCAATGAAAGGAAAAAATGATGTTTGATTTTTTGGAGAACCCAAAGCAGAAACCCCAGGTAAAAGCTGTTCCAAATGAGGGGGGAAAAGTGAAACAACAGGAGCTCACTCAAGGGGATATTGTAATTAAGGTTATTGGTGTTGGGGGTGGTGGAGGAAATGCGGTTAACCGAATGATTGAATCTCAACTGGGTGGTGTTGACTATGTCGCAATCAATACCGACCTGCAGGATCTCAACAAATCAAAGGCAAAAGCCCGTTTGATTATCGGAGATCATTGTGCCAGAGGTCTGGGCGCCGGAGGAAAATCTGAGAAGGGTCGAATGGCCGCGGAGGAAAGTTTGGAGAGTATCCGCAAATATACCCAAAAAGCGGACATGGTGTTTGTCACCGCGGGAATGGGTGGCGGAACGGGAACCGGAGGAGCCCCGCTTGTCGCAAGAGCGGCTAAAGAAGCAAAAGCCTTAACGGTCGCCGTAGTAACACTGCCTTTCCGGTTTGAAGGCAAACAGAGACGGCGCAATGCGGAGCAGGGAATTGAAGAACTCCGAAAGCATGTGGACACCTTGATCATCATTCCGAATGACAAACTCATTGAGAATGTAAGCGCAAAGACCTCGATGCTGGAGGCCTTTCGATTGGCGGATAATGTGTTAAAACAAGGCGTACAGGCCATTGTTGAGCTGATCACCAAAGATGGGATGATCAATTTGGATTTTGCGGATGTCCGAAGTATCATTGAGAATCAGGGAACCGCAGTAATGGGAATAGGCTCAGCCTCGGGAGAGGGACGCGCCCTCAAGGCCGTCAAAAACGCTCTGCATAGCCCCTTGTTAGCGCATTGTAATGTGACAGGAGCCAAAGGTTTATTGATCAATATTGCCGGTAATGAAGAGATGACCTTGTATGAAGTTCAAAACGCTGTCCAATTTTTAGAAAAGCAGGCTCATGAAGACGCGGAAATCATTTGGGGCTCCTCCATAAACCCTGAGCTGAAGGGTGAAATCATTGTGACCCTGATTGCCACAGGCTTTGAGGCTGTAGCCTCCGAAGTTATGGTCAAGACGGTTGAACCTCAACCCAAAGCAGTGGAATTTCAGGCGCCACCAGTTGAAATGAGTCAACCTCAATTCAAAGTTGAAGCGCAGCCCAAAGAGACGGTTGGACTCCGTTCATCATCACCCGGAATTGCCGAAACGCCTCATTTATCAAAAACGCAAACGCCCCATGTTGAAGCGCAGCCCAAAGTAACGGTTGGACTCCGTTCACTGTCACCCGGAATTGCCGAAACGCCTCATTTATCAAAAACGCAAACGCCCAGTCCAGCTACAAAATTTGAAAAAGAGCCCAGTGCTGAGGAACGGCAACCAGCCCTTCCTGAAAGTGCTTCTCATTTTCGGTACAGTGCTGAAGAAAAGCAACCTGGCCTTCCTGAGAGTGCCTCTCATTTTCGACAGAACTCGTTCAATTCGATGCCCTCTAACGTGACAAGCAGGAGAGGATCTCAACCTGCGACCAACACTCAGCAAAGGCGGAGTTTCAATGAAAACACATTTGCCCACTCGACTCAAGCCCTGTCGGGTGAAGGCAGAAATTCCTGGAGGAATAGCGACCAAAAACAAAATGAGGAAGACCGAATGCCCTTGGAACAGGAGACAACGGCAGATGCCCCTCCTGATTTTTCAGAATGGGCGCTGGTACAGCAGCAAAAACAACCTGGGTTTTGGAATGATTTGAATATTCCGGCATTCATACGCCGACGATATAAAAATGCTGGAGGCGAGGTGAAAGTGTGAAGGTTACGAAGGCGTTTGTTTTTTATCCGAAAAATTGAACTCGAACGCCAGGGTGTCCCCATTTCCTGTAAAGTGAACCACGTAAGGCAGTGTTTTTAAGAGATGAAGCATGGGACCATTAAGGGGAAGGACTTCACCCCTAAAACCACGGACCCCTTTTTCCCTGGCAATTTCAATCAGTCGCTCGATGATAAAGCGGGTCAAGCCTTGACCACGAAAGGCCTTTCTGACCGTAAAGGCGATTTCGGCCACATTGAGATCACGATCCAGATAATAAGAGCCTAGAGCCACAATTTCCTGATTTTCGCTGGTTCCGAATAGACACACCAAGGCAAACACAGATTCGTAATCAACATTGACCGTGGTTTGTGTTTCCCGATGGGTGAATAGTTTTTTCGAGAAAAAAAAGCGTGACACCCGGTCATCAGGATCCAGACTATAATAAAGTTCCTGAAGCATTCGTTCATCAGTCGGTTTAACGGGACGCACCCAGACCTCACCTTTACTGTGCGTTGCATGGGACCATTCGTAGTTTTCCGGATAAATCGCCACGACGCCGTGGGTTTGCGGCAAAAACTGATCCTCATAAATAAAGTGCATTTTTTTGGCCTCGTCCAGGAGCTGTTTTCTGAATTGGGGATGGGCAATCCCAATCATCTGCAAAACACGATCTCTGATACATTTCCCATGCAGATAAGCAATCCCCCATTCGGTTACCACATAATGAACCTCGCTTCTGGGCACAACCACCCCCGCACCGGCTTCCAGGGTGGCCACGATTCGTGAAAATTGGCCATCGCTGGTGACGCTGGGCAAACAGATCAGGGGCTTTCCCCCCTCCGACATGGAGGCGCCACGGTTAAAATCAAGTTGTCCGCCAACACCACTATATATTTTAGTCCCAAGACTGTCTGAGTTGACTTGGCCCGTGAGTGAGACAGACAGAGCGGCATTGATCGAGATTTGTTTTCGATTTTTGGAAATATTCAGCAGATTGTTGATGAACGCGGTCGGTCTGAATTCAATGAAGGGATTATTGTCCACAAAATCGTATAATTTTTTGGTGCCCATCACAAAGGAGGTCATCACATGGGGAAAAATGTTTTCTTTGCAGTTCACCACTCCGGACTCAATCAGCTCAATCACAGAATCTGAAAGAACCTCACTGTAAATGGCGAGATTTTCCTTGTCCTTGAGATGGTGAAGAACGGCATTAGGAATTGATCCAATACCGAATTGAAGGGTCGATCCATTTTCGATCAAGCGGGAACAATGTCGCCCAATTCTATTGGCTACCTCATCCATCCCAGGATATTCAAACTCAATTAAGGGAGCTTCATGATACACCCAATGATCAATACGGGAGAAACGGATGTAAGAATCGCCTGTGGTTCTCGGCATATTGGGGTTGATCTGAGCAATGAGGGTTTTGGCTTCATCCGCAACCGTTCGATTGATATCGACATTAATACCAAGAGAGCAGAAACCATACTGATCGGGAGGTGAAACCTGGAGCAAAGCGACATCAATGCGCAGTCTTCCTGAAGAAATGAGTTTGGGAATGTCCGATAAAGAAATGGGGATATAATCCGCTTTGCCTTCGTTGACAGCCGCTCTAATGGATTCACCGACAAACAAAGCATGATGCCGAAAGAGAGACGGCTCCTGATCATCAAAAAACTTATTTCCCGAAAGTGGCAGAAAATGAATCAGTTCACAGTCACTGAAGCGATGTTTATTCGAAACCAGTTGTTCCGTAAGGATGACAGGCTCACTACATCCGGAGCCTATAAAAATCCGATCCCCGGCGTGAATCAGATCCGCTAGTTGTTCCGGGTGGATTTTTTTTGCAGTAGGGTCCTGAGGCCATTTCATAGCCTGTTCCAAATTTTCCTTATTCATTGTAATCCAGCATGGCTTGGTGGAATTGGGACATGAGGGTGTAGAGCAGGGTATTATGGGTTCCAAATTCTATTTCGTGATACTCAATCAAGTTGGGAAACATCTGTGACAGTTCTTGTCCCATGCCCACCGGAATCACCTCATCCTGGTCTCCATGAAATAATTTAACGACAGGAGGGTTAGGACGATGAGACAACTCCGTAAGCCTTGCTTTGTTATCGAAGTGGTGCAGTATCAGATACGAAAGCCATCTGCCAACGACTTGCTTTGCCATCTCCTGAAGTGAGGTGAACGCGGAGCTCAAAACTATTTTGTGGACCTGGTGCTTTACAGCAAATTGTAAAGCGGCAGCCGCACCGAGAGAATGGCCAAACAGATTGAGACTATTTTCCAAGGTTTGAGGTGAGACCTGTAACTCTTGAGCTAAACGCTCAAAGGCTTTTTCGGTTGATTCCAGAATTGTATCAGGAGAGGCGGTTCCTTTACATTTGCCATACCCTGGGTAGTCCATTAACAAAAAGCCCGTATGGGGGTCAGGATACCGGATAATAAAATCCAGCCAATGCAATGCCAGCATCGCATTTCCTCCAAAAAAGACCCATAAATGAAATTTTTCAGCGGAAGGTTGTTGAGGCGGTAAATAAAAGGCAACCTGTTTTCCTTCTGGTGTTTGGGACCTCAGGCTGATCATGCTTTTAGGCCGCATGGACTCTGTCGCGGCATCGTAAGGTGAGGGATAATAGATCATTTTATGTTGAAGTAGCGCAAACATGGCAGCAACTCCCAAAGCAGCGAGCAAAACAATACGGAGCAGACGCGTCAACCATCGAAATGAGGAAGGAGTGTCCATAGTTAAGGGTCATCCTTGTGGAGTTGAAGGAATGACAAAGGTAAAGGTTGCTCCGCCATTAGGTTCATTTTCAGCCCAGATACTTCCTCCATGCGCGGTTACAACCGCTTTACAAAGAGCTAAGCCCAGACCACTTCCATTGGAATTTAAACGAGCTTGAGCACTGGCAGAAAATTTTTCAAAAAGGGAGGCTTGTTCCATTTCGGGAATACTTCGGCCCTGGTCAGAAATGGTAACCCCCAGTCCTGGAATCGAGTCTTCCCCTTTTCTTTGTAAGACGGTTTGACCATAAGAGACCAGGATTTTTCCCTGTTTAGGGGAGCAATCAACCGCATTGATGAGTAAGTGATAGACAACCTGCAGAATTTTTGCCCCATCAAAAATACCTCGGGTATTTTCTCCGGAGGGTTGAATTTTTAATTCTAAAGAACGAACGTTCAACAGTTCCCCGGTTTCCTGAATTACAGTGTCCATGACGGTTTTCAGATCATTGGATTGAAGTTCCAAAACCACAGGACCGACCTCCATCGAAAAGAGTTCCAGGAGTTGATTCAACAAATTCAAAAGACGCTCACTGCTTTCTGAGAGGTAATTAAAATATTTGAGAAACTGATCTTTTGAATCCAATTTAAATTTCTGTTTGTTTTGAGTGATGTGATAGAGTTCCGTCGACAGCTCTCCCAGAAATTTGCTTCGGATTTGATGGGCCTCCTGTGCCGAAATCCATTCCATCGAAGGAACGGACGCTTGAGATTTGGGAGCGGGGGCGGAGACAGTGGCCGACGCCTTGTCTTTCAACTTTTGGAGCGCAGTGTCTTTTTGAGCAAGCTCGTCCTGCAAGGCGTTTAGCTGGTCCTGCAATTCCTCTTTTTGAGTGAGTTTTTGTGTTAACGTTTGAACCTGTGCTTCCAAAGCGTCCCGTTGTTTCACATCCTCTGAAGAATCTGAAGAACTCCCCCCTTTGGCCAGGGTTAACGCCAAACCGAGGCCTACCAGAAATATGCCTGCAAAGCCCAAGAGCGACAAGATTTGGACTGAGGTTATGACGCTTCCTGAATGATTGTCTGCCCGTTCTACGGGATTGCTTGAGCTTTGAGAGGAAAGCTGAGTCTCTATTTTTTCATGAACTTGCTCAAATTGCCCCAGTAACGTTTTTATTTGATCTGTAACCGAAATAACGGAGCGTCCTACTTCAAGAAGTTCTTGAAAAGTCCCGTCCATTTCATGGAGGATGGATTCCTCTTTGGAGCCGATGGGGGTACTTTGAAAGAGATCAAAGTATTTTTTAAAGTCGGCACTCGAACTTTTAAACTGTTTTTGAATGTTGGGATCTTGCAGCGAAAGGTAGGCTTCAATAGCGCCATAGGCCTGGTTGATGTCGGTTTGCATTTTTACAGCAGATTCCATTTGGTCCATCCCCGCCGCACTGGATTTCACAATTCTCGGGAGCAGTTGCTTATTGATGATTGTATTCAGTTTCCGACTATCCAGGCGGAATAACTGCAAGGTATTATATTGCTCATAAGCCAGCTTGGTGATTTGATTTCCCAATTGCACAAACTGTTGATACTCCGCTTGTAATGTTGCGGTTGTGGCTGTGTTTTGCAACAACGGGAGTTGAGTTTCAATGTCTTTGTGGGTTTGTTGTAGTTGTGTTGAATATTTGCTTTCCAGGGTTCGGACGTAATCAACAACGACCCGGGCACTTTGACTGGTCTTGAGTTGAAGCGCTAACGCCGCGTTTTCCGAAGACGGACCTGCCGCTGAGGGCGGGTTCAACGCGTGTTCAATTTGTTGAAGCTGCAAATAAGAAAGGACTCCACATACACCCAGTACAATGAGGAGAAACAGCAAACTCAAAAACAATCGTTTTCCTGTAGAGGAACCTTTAGAATGACGCAAAACTAACTCCCCTGATAAAATGGTGAAGATAAACCTGATGAACGAAACGAATGAACAGGACCTAGATCGCAGGTTTTATTCCCAGGATGTCCACTTTCACCCCCTGCATGGCTTTTGTGAAAGAACGCGTTCCTCCGGCGAATCGCTGCGTAGCGTTCTGGTAAAAAGAACCAATATCGACTAATTGCTCTTTTGCGCCGTCCGGATTGATCCGAATCGTTGTTACCAGAGAATAGGTTTCGACTTGGGTTCCATTATGTTTCTTCCCTAAAAGCTCCGATTCCCAAGAAAACAAGACATCCGCTTTAACTTCGACCTGCACATCGAAACTTTTGGTAAGCGCTTCATCAGAATCAATCGTAACCTGGAAGACTAACGGAATCCGTACACGGTCATAACTGGTTTGTTGAATCTTATGAGTTTGGACGGCTTGAACAGAGGCAAGAAAACTGGGCGCTGCTGATTTTGTATATTGGAGACGTAAGCGCTCATATTCAGCCAGATCTTCTTTTTTCAAGGCCCGGGCCATTTCCAAATCGCGAGGCTCTTTGCTGAGGAGATAGGCCTTGATGTAATATTTATCAAGCTTTGCTTCATCCCCTTTTTTACGGAAGTACACTAAAGCCTGTTTTGCCTCTTTGGGTGCCTCGGCAACAACCTTTTCGTATTCTCCATCTTCTGCAAAAGAGACGTGAGTCCACGGTACCAAAATCAGGAGTACCCATCCCACGACAAAAATTCGATACATGCCAGCTCCATTTTTACTGATTTACTTCTATTTTCAACCTGGACTCTCTCATTGTGTCTGTCAAGGAGAACGATGTTGAGTTTATCACAATCCTATTGGTGAGGAATCACAATGTGAAAGGAGGTTCCCTGATTCAGTATAGTTTTAATTTGAATGGTTCCCCGCAACTTGTCAAGGGTTGCCTTAACGGCGTCCATTCCGACACCTCGTCCTGAAATACTGGAGACTTCGTCTTTCGTTGAAAATCCAGGTATGAAGATGAGTTCAATCAATTCTTGCTCTGTCATTGAGGAAGCGGTATTTTTATCGATAACATTATTCTTCAAAGCAATCGTTTTAATCACCTTTGCGTCAATGCCCCGTCCATCGTCAGCAATGGTGATGTGTAAGGCTTCGGGGTCTTCTTGAACAATCAGGGTTAAGTTGCCTTTTTCTGATTTACCTGCGGCTTGACGCTGTGCCGTATCTTCCAAGCCGTGGTCCACGCAATTACGTACCAAGTGAATCAAGGCACCAAAGAAGCTATCCAGACGTTCATAGGAGACACGGGTTTCTTCGCCCTGGAGCACCACCTGAATCGGTTTATTCAATTGCTTGGCAAGATTTTCGGCCATCACCGCGCAAGATTGCAGGACGCGTTGAACGGATTGCTGTCGCAAGCCTTCAATCAACCGTTCCACTTGCTCATTGGGAGCCGTTAAGGCCTGACGGATTTCTGCCTTTAATTCCACAATTCTGGAATCTTTGATGCGATAGACACGCTCTGTTTGCAGCCGTTCTTCTTTAGGAATCACATTGTTAAGTTCTTCCAGGGTTTGCCCAAAGACTTGTTGAACTTCCTGGGTTTCATCCAGCAACTGAAGCACGTACTGATTCGATAATTGACGATCCCCGTTACGTAATTCATCCAGCACACTTTCGATGGAATGGACTGTTTCCGAAACATCAAGCATACCAAAACTGGCGGTGCCGCCCTTGATCGTGTGATAATAGCGGAACAACTCGTTCAAACTGCGTTTAATGACCGCCGTAGGGTGCGCCAACAAGGAATAAATGGAGAGATATAAACGCTCTTGCTCCTTTAAGAACTGGAAAAAACCTTCACGATCCAAGGCAACTTTCAGGATCATTTCATTATGTCGTTCCTTGACTAAATGGGCGGCATATTCTTTTTCTTTGGTGATATCCGTCAAAATCACCATGTACTTTTTAAGGAAATGCTGCTCTGAGCGAATGAGCCGAAAATCGACAGAAATGACTCTGCCTCTCAGTGTGACTTCTGAAGGAAGTAAATCTTGCAAGATTTCAAAATGTTTTTCGTTCTCAAAACCAACCTCTAAAACCCGTCTGGCATCCCGGGCCACTTCTCCAGGGGCAAAGAGTAACTCTACAGCATCCAGTTTTTCGAGCTTTTTCCCAAAGAAAGTCAAACAAGGTTTGGAGTACTCAGCACGAACGATATAGTCCTCGCCAAAACTAAAAAAGCCTTGCCCTGTGTTATCCAGTAATTCCTGGATGGCTTCTCCTCTTGCCTGAACTTCTTTTTCCAGTTGTATGTTTTTAGTGGTGACTACCGTCATTTGAGCAATAGTCAGCGCAAATTCCTGATCCGCGGGTTCAAAATGAACCTTCCCCACCTCCCCTGAAAAGTTCATGACGCCAATAATACCACGATCATCAAACATCGGGACGCAAAGGATCGAACGTCGCTCTCTGACACTGTCATGGGAATGGAACATGGGGTCTCTGGAAGTATCCGGAATATAGATCAATTGTCGTGATTCCGCTGTTTTTCCCGTAACCCCTTCTCCGATTTTAAAAGTCCTCGGGGCCTGTAACGAAACATCTTCCCGTTCCGGATAATAAGCTTGGGCTTCCAATTCGTTGCGTGCATTCAGTAAATAAACGGAACCCCATTCGACATTGATCTGCTCTTTCATCACACGTAAGGCGGTTTTGAGAGCCAGTCGCTGGTCATGAGTTCCGCCTAAAACGCCACAAATCACATTCAACGTGTGGAGATCGGCCATTCTTGTGCGAATAGCGTCACGCATACTGGCGATACTTTTGGCGAGATGCCCCAGCTCGTCATTGTCCTTGGTATCAATGGGATAATTGAGTTTTCCATGAGCGAGTTGAATCGAGGCTTCTTTCAACAGAGTGATCCGTTTGTTGACCTCGGCAGACAGCGAAGTTGGCTCTCGGACTTGGGGAACCGGGAGAGTCGGTTTCACCAATACAGGTGGTACAGGTTGATCAAAGAGCAGTTGCAGCGCTTCTTGCGCGTTAGCATTGAACGACGACAACTGCCTGGCATAAAGCTGACTCGCAACTTTAGAATGCATCCACTCCCGAACTTCGTCAAAACCTTTCGCAGGACGGGGATTCAATTTTAATTGTAGGCTTTTCATGAACTCTCGATGATTTCATTGTAATAGGCGAATCAGGATGAACTCATTTCTTTGAGGGCTGTGTTTTCATCCTCATAAATGGAAAACATTTTATCCATTTGTGTTGCTTTCATGACTTGAGCGACATTTGGAGATAAAGCACACAAGGCAAATTGAGCATCCCGCTGGATCATCCGTTTATGGTAAAAGACCAGTAAGCCCAAAATTGAAGAATCAATGGCAATGGTGTTCTCAAAGTTGAGCAATATTTTTGAATACGCCACATCATAGATTGGAGGATCGAGCACATTTTTGGCTTTTTTCAAGTAAGCATTGTTCAAATGCCCTTTCAATCGGAAGACTTCCACATCCTCCCTTTTTTCATATTCAATTTCCATCTGTTTTTCTGCCATTACTTAGCTCCAGCATCTTTTGCAAAGCTGGTATCCACAAAGGTTTCCAAGTCAATCTTATGTTTAAGCAGATGCATTTTATCAAACATATAGTTCTGGATTTTTTCCAAATCCTCCAGAAGGGGCAGATGCTCTCCTGTCAGGATACGATCTGCCGGTTCTGTAAGGACATGCCGAATGACTTCTTCTTTCTGATCCAGGAAAGAAGCACCAATCGTGATCGACGCGCTCTCATTCTGATGCACAAAATCGCCAGACTTTACCAAACTGTGGGTTAACTCGTGTATCGCCTCCGGATTTTTATCAATCAACTCTTTCCTCACAACGACCACACAGCAGGGGTGGTGAGGCCACAAATCTTTAGACAGATAGAATTCCTCGCCATACCCTTCGATGACCGCCTGACTGCCAAAAGGTTCCGCGACGATAAACCCTGCCATCTCTCCAACGTCATCGTACTGAATCGCCTGGGGCATCTGTGAGGGAGCCATCACTTCAATCAGTACGTCTTTTCCGGTTCCGGGTTCCAGACCATGTTCTTGTAAAAGTTGATGCAGCAGCATGTGATGTACGGATAGTTGGTAGGGGATGGCAACTACTTTGCCCTTGAGATCAGCCACAGACTGGATGTTTGCCGCCTTGTTTTTAATAAAAACACTTCCCGTCTTGTGGGCAAAGAGGATCAAACGAAGATTGGGGTCCAGCGAATACAAATCCATCGCCGTGGGAGCTAGCATAAACGCAACATCAATACTGGCCTTTTCCAGGGCTTCTGTGATTTGATTCCAGCCCATAAAAGAAACAGTTTCCAATTCGGAATACTGGAATTTTTCTTTCCCTTGTCGCAATTTTGCCTGAGTGATTCCCAAAATAAGATGATCGGTTATCTTCAAGTGCCCTATTTTGATTTTTACCTTATTGGCCATATTCACCTCTTTGTTCAACGAGATTTTGTTTTTTTATACCCTGCCCTCTTTTAGCTATGATTTTTTTTATTGAAAGTCAAACTTTAGGAAAAAAATTTCCATTTTTGGGCTATAATTCACTTATTTTTTCAGTTGTGACAGGATTTCCGGAAGATATTTGAAGAGATAGTCCAGATCTTCAGCGGTGGTATTTAAGCCAAAACTGAAGCGGATCACCCCATAATGATCCGTATCCACCTTCAAAGCTTGAATCACATGGGACACTTCTTCGCTCCCCGAACTGCAAGCAGAACCGGAAGAAGCATAGACGCCAATCTGATTCAAACTGAGCAGCAAGGCCCCGCTATCCACACCAGGAAAGCCGACATTCAAGTTTTGAGGGAGACGCTGCTCCAGATCTCCATTAATGATATAGCCTGGAACCAAAGTGTTCAGTTTATCAATAAACAGGTCTCTTAATTGTTTCATTCGACGCTGTTCTGTTTTTCTTCCCGCATAGCTTAAGGCCGCCGCACGCCCCAAAGCCATGAGATCCCCGACATTTTCGGCCCCCGCGCGAAGTCCAAATCCCTGCCCCCCGCCGTGAATGAGAGGCGCTAACTGAAGGCGTTCATCGACAAACAAACCGCCTACGCCTTTAGGCGCGTAAATTTTGTGTCCTGAAAAAGAAAGCAAGGCAATGCCCAGTTTCTTGGGAGACAAAGGAAGTTTACCAAACGCCTGTACAGCGTCAACCATCAGTGGCACATTTCGCGCGGAACAGATCCCTGCGATTTGCTCAAGCGGGTTAATGGTTCCAATCTCATTGTTTACTGCCATAATGGACACCAGGATCGTATCTTGCCGGATCGCGCTTGCTACAGATTGAGGCGAGATGAGTCCTTTCTCGTCACAATCGAGCAAGGTCACCTTAAAACCAAGTTGCTCCAACCAGGCAAGTGTTTTGAGGACAGACGAATGTTCAATTTTACTGCTGACAATATGCCCTTTACGTTCCAGGTGGTTAAACGCAATCCCTTTAAGGGCCAGGTTATTTGCTTCGGAACCCCCGCTGGTGAAAACAATTTCCGCGGATGAAACCTTCAGGATTTTCGCAATTTGAGACCGGGCATCGAAAATTTTCTCATACGCCACCTTTCCCAAGGCCGTACTGCTACTGGCATTTCCATACCCATGAACCCCTGAAAAATAGTCAACCAGGATCTTTTTGACTTCGTCTCTCAAGTAGGTTGTGGCATTGTGGTCCAAATAGACTTCACGAGGATTGGTAATCTCGAGTTTTGCCATCGGTTTGCATAACTCGTTTGGCGATTGAATCGGAATCCCCACCCAAAGATAGACCGAGTAGAGACCATGGGGAAACAGTTGTTGTAATTCCTGTTTGGTCACACCCAGTTTGTTTTTCAAAACATGATAGAGTGGACCAACTTTGTTTTTGTAATAATATTCATTGGCAAAAGTCAGGATGTCCAGGTGCTTTTGAGTCAGCGTTGTGCCTGTTCTCCTGGCCATCTGATAAATCATCACTTTGATGTAATTGTTCATAATTCCATGGCGCCTGGATATAAGTGGAAAGGGTACCCGGTTTTTGAAGCTTCCATGCCTGTTACAAGGATTTCAAATAAGGGAAAAGGGATCCCCAGCCCCATTCGATTGGCCTCATATTGCGCAATCAAGCGCGCCCCCAGACAATAGGGAGAAATATTGATTTGTTGTGTCAGATAAGGGCGAACAATTAAATCAGAATTCACAGCCCGCAAACTTCCCATACTGGACTCAACACGCTGCCCTGTTTGATATTGATAGGCTTGGATGAGGCGTGTGAGTTCGACCGGACGAACACTACAAACAATAACATCAGGCGTGATGTCCAAGTCATCAAACGTTGGATCGAAAAAAAAAACAGCTTGTGTGGTGGGAGGCTGTATCGCCATCATTTCATGAATCGCTTTTTTCGCGGTGGCGACATCTTTATACCGTCCCGAATCATCCGCTCCAAACAAACCAAACTCAGGACGTCCAGCAGCATGGCAACTGTACACAAGGCCTTCAGTAAAATCATGGGGTGTCGGAGGCTGAAAATCGGTTTTAGCAGGAGTCTGAGCTCTCATCAGCTCAGTATAAACTCTGGGTCCCTGGAGCGGTGCGGCCTCCTGCTGATCGACAAGCCCCAAACTGATGGCGGCGGCAATACAGCCAATGTTATTTCGAGTCAGACAGATCGCGTCTCCCAAGGAGGCCTGTTTGGTGGCCTGACAACTGGTTACGGTCAGTTCCTCGGTATAATGCTCCATGACTTGAGCAGGAACGATTGTTCCTTGTTTGTAAAATTTGACCAAGGTGGCGGGAATTTCCAGTTCTTCAACACCCATCGCCTTGATCATTCGGTTCCATTGAGCTTGTATTTGTGACATGAATTTCTCCTTATGACGAACCTCTCCGTTTTGTGCGTATCGTGTATTGTCTGAAGATTTTGACATAGACTCCTTTTAGAATGATTTTCGCGATGCTTCGCTGTGATTCTGCGGCTGAAGTTAGAACCAAGTCTTCAGACTTTTTAACATAGAGCTAAAAACACCTGCAAGCGATCTATGAAAGGATTTTCAAATACTCTGTATAAACTCAATACCACCTTCAAAAGACTATTGCGTTATCCACAATACAATTGTATAGAACGCAATAGAAAATTAAAAAATGAACTCACACAAAATTATGATGCGTTTGAGGGGCAGGCAAGGACTCATGCTAAGGAACAAAAACAATGATTTCGCTCAAAGGATATAAAGTTAGCGCACAACCAGGAGAAGGTCCTCTCTATGAGGGGGCAAATACGGTTGTTTATCGTGGACTGCGTGAAGACGATGGACAACCTGTCATCCTGAAAATGTTGAAAAAAGAATACCCCACCCAGGAAGAATTGACTCAATTCAAACGGGAGTATGACATCACCAGAAATTTTGATTTTGCTGGTGTCATCAAGACCTATGGCTTGGAGAAGTATCAAAATACATTGGTTCTCATACTGGAGGATTTCAATGGAAAATCGCTAAGAGATTCCCTAAAGGAAAAAGCCTTGGATTTGGAAAGTTTTCTAAAAGTGGCCATCCGTGTCGTTGATATTTTGGGGCATATTCATCAGCGCAACATCATACACAAAGATATCAATCCCGCAAATATTATCTGGGATCCTGAAAGTAGTCAGGTTCGGATTATTGACTTTGGTATTTCCACGGCCTTATCCCGAGAGAAACCTGAGATCCGTAATCCCAATGTTTTGGAGGGCACCCTCGCTTATATGTCTCCTGAACAAACAGGCCGTATGAACAGGGCGATTGACTACAGAACCGACCTGTATTCGCTGGGTGTGACTTTCTACGAAATGCTGACGCGGCAACTCCCCTTTCAGACTGATGACCCCATGGAACTGGTTCACTGCCATATCGCGAAAATTCCCACAGCCCCCCATGAAATCAACGCGGGAATTCCTCAGGTAATTTCCAGGATGATCATGAAGTTGTTGTCCAAAACCGCGGAAGAACGATATCAGAGTGCTTTTGGACTTAAAATCGATTTTCAGGATTGCCGTGAGCAGTTGATAAGAACCGGAAAAATTGAAAATTTTGAAATTGCTCAGCAGGATATTTCCGGTAAATTTCAAATTCCTCAAAAGTTGTACGGGCGGGAAAAGGAAATTGAAATCCTGTTGGAGGCCTTTGATCGCGTTTGTTCCGGTTCCAAAGAATTGATTTTAGTGGCAGGTTATTCCGGGATTGGCAAAACGGCAGTGATTCATGAAATACATAAACCTATTGTCCGAAAACGGGGATACTTCATTTCAGGAAAATTTGATCAACTGAAGCGTAATATTCCTTATGCCTCGCTGATACAGGCCTTTCAAGAATTGATAGAACAACTCCTGATGGAAAGCGAAGCGAAGATTACCTTCTGGCGTCAACGACTTTTGGACGCTTTAGGGATCAATGGACGCGTGATTATTGACGTGATTCCTGAAGTAGAACTCCTGATTGGAAAACAACCCCCCGCGGCACCGCTTCCTCCTGAAGAAACACAGAATCGTTTTAATTTGATTTTTCTTAATTTTGTACGTGTCTTCGCCATGGAAAACTCACCCCTGGTTATCTTTCTTGATGACTTGCAGTGGGTTGATAGTTCCTCGCTCAAGATGCTCAGTTTGTTGCTGAGCAGTCCTGAAGAAAAATTTTTATTTCTGATTGGAGCCTACCGGGACAATGAAGTGGATCCTGCCCATCCTCTCATGAATACCCTGAAGGAACTTCGAAAAGCGGAACTTCCGATCAGTACCATTAACCTCAAACCTCTTGGTGCGACACACGTCAATCAACTGGTCTCGGATACCCTGATGTGTGATTCCGCTGTCGCTCAACCACTGGCAGATTTGTGCCTGCAAAAAACCAGTGGCAATCCCTTTTTTTTAAGTCAACTCTTGCAGGTTTTATATGAAGATCAGTTCATTGAATTTGACGGCCATAAAGGCGCGTGGCAATGGGATATTGAGCGTATACGACAAGTGGGGATGACGGATAATGTCGTCGAATTGATGGTTGCGAAAATCAAAAAACTTCCTGAAAAAACACAAGCGGTCTTAAAACTTGCCGCTTGCCTGGGAACACCTTTTGAACTGAAAATGCTTTCCATAGTTAATGAAAAGTCCATTAAAGAAACCGCCGATGAACTCTGGGAATCCCTGAGTGAGGGACTGGTGCTTCCTACGGATGACGCTTATAAATTTCTGGATGAGTCTGAAGATAATCCTAACATCTCCCACGTCTTTTTGCATGATCGTGTGCAGCAAGCGGCGTACACCATGATCGAGGAAGAGCAGAAAAAGGCAGTTCATCTGAAAGTGGGACGGTTGATGCTTGAAAAAATCCCTGAAAATCAAAGGGATGAAAAAATATTTGATATTGTAAACCACTTAAATCGCGGCAGCGAACTGATGCAAGAACACTCGGAACGCCTCCGGTTGACAGAATTGAACCTGAAGGCGGGACGTAAGGCAAAAATTTCCGCGGCCTTTGATCCGGCGTATCAGTACTTAAAAAATGGACTGGAATTATTAGATGACACGTGTTGGAAAGCTCACTATGAGTTGACCGTCGCACTCTACACCGAAGCGGTTGAAACGGCTTATCTCAATACCGATTTTGAGAAAATGGAACACTTGGCAAGTGTGATTCTAAAGCAGGCTAAAACACAAGAGGATAAAATCATTATTCGTAAACTTAGAGTACAAAGCCTGTTTGCACAAAATAAAATCAAGGAATCCCTCAAAGAAGGATTGGCCATTTTAAAAATATTGGGATTTTCCATAGCTGAAAATACCAATGACCTCCATGTCGCTTGGGAGTTGGTCAAAACCAAACTCCTGCTGAGTCGAAAAAATATTGTAGATTTTAGCCAAATTAAAGACATGACCGATCCTAAAATATTAACGGCACTTCATGCCATGTCTTTAGCGGGTCGTGCCGCTTATTCTGTCAATTCGAACTTACTCGCTGTCCTTTTACTTCACTATGTTCGCCTCTCTTTAAACTATGGGATTGGTCCTGAATCCCCTTTCGGCTTTGCCGGCTTGGGGATGATCACCAGTGGGGCCCTCGGACAGATGGAGTCAGGGTATCACTATGGAGAGTTGGCTTTAAAAATCAACGATCGCCCCAATACCCGGAAATATCGGGGCAGAACGTTGTTTTTAAAAGAAAGTATGCTCACCCATTTGAAACACAATCTCAGAGAAACTTTGCAACCCTTTTTGGAAGCCTATCAATTAGGACTGGAAAGCGGAGATATTGAATACGCGGCACTCTCTGCCCATCTGTACTGCTCTTATGCTTTTTTCAGTGGTAAAGCCCTGGAGGAACAGGCGAATGAACTCACGGTTTATTGTAATGCGATTCAACATTACAAACAACAAATCAGTTTGAATTACAACAATATGTTTCGTCAAACGGTTTCTAATTTGTTGGGAGAAAACACAGAACCTTACCGCTTGGAAGGTGAAGCTTACAGTGAAGAAAAAATGCTGCCCATTCACCAGGAAACGAATGAAGAAACGGCTATTTTTGATTTATTTTTCCTCAAAATGTTCCTTTGTTATTTGTTTGAACGCTATGAGGAGGCGGCGCAACATGCGGTCATGGTTAAGAAAAGGTTAGATAATGTGGTGGGTTTGTATTATGTGCCTGCTTTTTATTTTTTGGATTCTTTAGTGAGTTTGGCAATTGCGGGAAAGCTGCCCAGGAAACAACAAACCCCCTACCTTCGACGTGTTCGCTCCAATCAAAGAAAACTGAAACGATGGGTCAAGTCTGGTCCCATGAATTATTTGCACAAGTATGATTTGGTCGCAGCGGAAATAGCCCGTGTTTTGGGACAAGGTTCGGAAGCGATGTTTTTGTATAAAAAGGCGATTGAGGGCGCGAAAACACATGAATTCACTCAGGAAGAAGCCCTTGCCAACGAATTGCTGGCAAAATTCTACCTTAGTAATGAGCAGGACAAAGCCGCCAAAGCCTATATGCAGGAAGCCCTTTATCTCTATAAAAAATGGGGGGCAACCGCAAAAATTAATGATTTGGAAACTCGATATCCGGGACTGCATCTGGAACAAAAACAGGCGACCAGTGTTGGGGTCAAAACAACGGCCACGCTGTCCGGGACTACTAAAAGAGAATCCGAATCGATGGATTTAGCTTCCGTCATGAAAGTGTCTCAGGCTATTTCCAGCGAGATCGTCTTGGAAAAATTACTGGACAGCTTAATCAAAATTGCGATTGAAAACGCTGGCGCGGAAAAAGGCTTTCTGATTCTTGAAAAAGGAGGTGCGTGGAGAATTGAGGTTCAAGGAAGGACACAAAATAAAATTGTGACAGAACAGAAATCAATTTTGATTGAAAGCACCGAGGAATTATCTGCGGCAATTGTGTTGTATGTCATCAGGACCAAAGAAAATGTGGTCTTGAACGATGCCTCACATGAAGGTAAATTTACGTCGGACGCTTATGTTTTGAAACGACAACCTAAATCGATTCTGTGTGCGCCCATTATTTATCAAAATAAAATCAAAGGAATCCTTTACCTGGAAAATGATCTCACCACAGGAGCCTTTACTCCCGATCGGATGAAGGTGTTGAACATCCTTTCCTCTCAGGCGGCAATCTCAATGGAAAATGCCATGCTTTACGCGAGTCAGGCTAATAATGTTCGTCGGGAAGAAGAACTAAAAACGGCCGCCGCGGTGCAACATGCTTTATTTCCAAAAGAACTTCCCCAAAACGATCAATTGGAACTGGCCAGTTTCTTCCAATCCGCCTCTGAAACCGGAGGAGATTGGTATGGCTTCATCAGTAAAATTGAAAATACCTTTTTTATTCTGGTTGGTGACGTGACGGGGCATGGTGTTCCCGCGGCACTGGTGACCGCGACCGCAAGCGCGACGTGCCGAATGCTTGAAAATCTCTATTGGAAGTACTCCGCCTATGACAGAAACAAAAGGTATCTCACACCGGCATCAACCTTGGAATATCTGAACAAAGCGGTTTATCAGGCAGGTGTACAAAAATATCTGATGACCTTTTTTGTCGTTGCTATTGACTTAAACACCAAGATCATGACTTATGCGAACGCGGGACATAATTTTCCGTTGATCCTTAAGGAAAATACCAAAGTGAAAAAATTGCTCAGCCGGGGCAATCGTCTGGGTGAAGACCCTGAATCAACCTACACGGAACAAGAAATCCAACTGGAAAAAGGAGATTTACTGTTTTTCTTTACGGATGGATTGACCGAAAATCGGAATCCCCAAGGGGAGGAATGGGGTGAAAAAAGGTTGGGTCACTATTTAAAACAACATCGACAAAAACCCCTGCAAGCAATCATTGACGGCCTTGTCGAAGAAATGTGGAAGTTTAATGACGGAGCACCTTTGGAAGATGATGTCACCATGGTCTCCTGTAAAATTATGGCTTAGGAATTAAAATAAAACAACTTCCCCTTTTAACGCAGAGATACTCAGTGCTATATTACCAATGGGGAAGTTATTAAATTCTTGTGGTTAAAATTTTTTGTGTGTTCTTGGCAAAAACTTTCCGGTTTATCGACAGGCCTCGTCGGCAAATCTTAAATCCGCGAATTCTTCCACATCAATAATGACACCAATATCCATTTCGTCATGCATGTATCTTTGGATGGTGTCCAAATCTTCCAGCTTGGGATAGAGGTCCTTCATGGTGATGCCATTCACCATTTTAAGCACCCGACTCAGGACTTCTGTGGTCAAACCCAATTTCTTTTGAGGGTCCAGAAAATTGACAGCAATTTCAGCAGCTTTCTCCTTGTTTTCTTCAATAAATTTTCCAGCTTTTACCAGTAATGAGGTAAATTCATAAAGGGCCTCCGTGTTCTTTGCAATAAACTCATCCCGCATCGTACAAACACAGCAGGGATGATTATCCCATGCCGTTGAGGAAAGAAACTCAATATCGCCAATACCTTGTGCGACAGCATTAGAGCCGATAGGCTCCGCAACAATAAAGCCAGCGACTTTATCATCCCGTTTCATAATGCCCGGCATTTGGATGGGAGGTACGACTTCAAACCGCACATTAATGGATTTTTTCCCGGGAACCCCAGGCAAGAGACCTAACTCTTTTAAAAATCGATGAGCCAACATATTGTGGATGGACATTTTGTGAGGAATATTCACTACTTTATATTTGTAGAAATCATGTAATGAGCCCCCAAATACATCCAGACTGTATTTGTTAGAGCGGATAAAAATACTGCCATTCTTATGAGCCAGCAGAACCAATTTTATGGGCACATTAAAACCAAACATATCCATGGCAATCGGAGCCAGCATCAAGGCACCATCCACCTCTCCATCTTCGAGGGCTTTCACCACAGGATTCCATCCCGGCAGGCACACTGTTTCCAAATCAAAGTATTTTGTTGTAACTTCGCCTGAATCCAACCAATGCTTTAAAACCCCAAGAATCAGATGATCTGTGATTTGAATGTGTGCCATTTTCATTTGAATTTTACCCTTTACTGTTCGGGACTCCCGTTTTTCTGCAGGAGCCTTCGCTATTCCAAAAACTTCTTCAATGGCGTTTTTTAATTCATTCTCGTCAAAAGGCTTTGCGATGAGTCCATGTCCTTGTTCTTTTTTTACTATCTCCTGTTGGGTTTTATCCGCTTGAGCCGTGGCCATGAGGAAGGGAATCGCTTTATATTTTTCATCTTTCCGGACCCATTGCAACAATTCCAAGCCATCCATCTGGGGCATATTCCAATCACTGATAATCAAATCCACCGCATTTTCTTTTAATTTATTGATTGCATCCTGTCCTTCTGTTGCTGTGATAATATTGCTATAGCCAATTTGTTTCAAATTTTTGTTTAAAATGGCCAGCATCGTATTAGAATCATCAACTATCAAAATTGAAATATTGATATCCATCGTCATCGTCAACTCCTTACACTTTTGTGTTTTGATTATTTCATTACAACAGAGATACTCCACCCGATCACCTAAGATTATAAGTACGAAAGCTTGAAAATAACCCTTATCCAAGATGTCCCTGCCGAGATCTCTCTAGAGATTTAGCAAATCTAAATATTATTTTCTATAGTCTTGTCAGGGAAATTCTATTAAAATCAGCCGCAGGACTGAAATATCGTCAACCTGAAGGTCTATAAAAAATGACTGGTACATTTCTTGATGTTGCTTCATGTTTTCAGGAGGCAAACTAGTACACTGTCAGCCTTTAAATTTGTGGTAGATCGGGACTACGTGCCCGATAAAAACAACGTTCGCAAAAGCTGGGCATGTAATCCCAGCCTACCTAA
>JBBCAX010000029.1:0-18304 GCA_051382335.1 Deltaproteobacteria bacterium TL4 | reverse complement strand
ATGAATGAATTAATGCAAGGTTATTATTTCCCTTTTTTCAGGCCAAACCTATCATTAATTCTAATACGACTTTATAAGTCTCTGATTTTATTCAGGAGTAATATTGAGCAAATTGTTCAAAGTCGAGATTAGATGTAATGATTAAAACTTCAACGTACCTCATTAGAAAAAAAGGCGAATCTATATTGTTATTATTGCCAAATCCTTAAATTCCTGACATCGAGCCATGTCGCGGTTGGAGGCCATCATTCGGTTACCACACCTTGATCTGCAGCTCACTTTCTGCAAAAGTGTAATTGATTGAAACCCCCCAGGATCGGGAATTACGTGTTTTGACCAGAGGACTGTTCCTGACAACGGAATTATTTAAATCATGAAACACATAACCTCCTACCAGGGAAAGATTCGCTTTAGGGGTCCAGGTAAAGGTCGGTCCCCAAGTGATGGCCGTTAAGCCCTGCTTGGGATGATATTCAGGGCGATCGGAAAGCACCTCATTGTTTTGCACCCCATAGTAGAATTCGTTATAATTTTGAGTTCCATGAGTCCAGATGGCCGTAAGATTAATAGCCTTCTTTTTTTGTTTTCCTAAAAATCGAATTTCAAAAGTTGGAGAAAAAATTTGACCCACTTCTTTGGAGTTGCCCTCAACGGTCAGCCCTTGAAGCACAGGTAATTCAATCAATATATAGGGAATAGGTCGCCAACTGAGTTTCATCCCGATGAACAACGCAAGTGGCAAATTGGGCATTCCTCGTCTCGTATAATTTCTATTTTGTATGATTTGGGTATCCGATCGATTTGCACCGTCAGGCGCCTTCGCCTTTAAGGACTCGCTTTCAACAGGAAATCTTGCACTTAAATCCAGTTCCAGAAGTAGGGTCTCCTTGCTGAAAACGAAAATCTGGCCATAGCGATCCGGATCTGCTGTTTGGGCGGAAAGGTGCTCTGTCCGATAGCCGAGTAGCGGATAGGGAAGCGCCCCCAGGTAGTAATGGTTGGAGCCAAAATAATGGGGACTTTGCGCGGCAACGGCACCCACACCGACTTTCCAATGAGGTTCTGTTTCAGCCCTTAATACAAATGGAAAAACGAAGCAGACTGAAAATACGTAAAAAAACCGATAACCCTTATTTGCTTTCATTAATCGTGCTTTCCTTAGGCATCTGGAAAAGAATAAAGTACCCCCCTGAATGGGGATAGCTAACGGTAGCACGGGGTTTCGGCCCCGTGACCAAAATCTCAATGGCTGGGGCGAAACCCAGCCCTACTGCGGGACGCCTGCGCTCCCAGCCCAAAATACTTTTCTGAAACACTGATAATATTTCAAAGTTTATCCAGTTCTGCGACAAAAGTATAAGTTTGCCTGTTTAACACAGGTTCCTGTTCTCCAGCGACAGCCTGGCGGGATGATTCTGAAATGGATATGACGAACTTTAACAATCGCAACCTTCCATTTCCCAACGTTTCCTCGAAGGTTTCAATTTCAATCACTCGATCTTCGGGCAAATCCGGAATACGAAAGGAGGCTAGTTTGTGCAACACCTGATAGTTGATTTGTTCCAAAAGCAACGACGCTTCCTTTTGCTGCACCTGACAGTTTTCAACCTTAACCGGCAGAGCCAAAAACATTTCTGAAGGAGCGGATACCTGAGACAGGTTTTGATTCAAATCAAACTCTACTTGCACTTTGGGTACTTGATCTTCACTAACCGTGAGTTTCCACTCCTTGTTTTCTGACAACTCAGGCGCGATGCTTAAAATTTCAGGCAACAGACTCGCTTCCCTGCGTCTAAAAACAAACGGAGAGAGGGTTGTTGAATTTAGGCTGAAATGAATGCCAGGGGTCATCAACCGAACACAATCATTAAATCCATAGGCAGAAAATGGAACTGTAGTTGAGGCATTCCCCGCGACAAGTGCCTCGTCCAAAGCCGTGTTCTCCTCACTCTCCGCTGAAACCGGAGTGTTTGCTGCTTTATCACTCTCAGGTTGACTGTCTTCATCTCCAGGATTGGGAAATTCTGTCCCCGAACAACCAGTACCCAAGAATAACAAAAGCATCAGCACAAGCCACTTGTTCCTCATTTTTCGTCCTCTGTCACCTGAAACAATTGAAATGAAAAATTCACAACACGCGTTGCTTCCCCCGCTGGAGTGTCCAATAACTCCAGGGCTTCGCTTCGGAATTTTTTTAATTTTTCTTTGAACTGCTGATACTTTTCCGTTGTTGTCGCCACCAATGTCGCGCCATATTCACGTTCCGTGGACTTCTGTTGCTGAAGTGCCTGTCTTGCCTGTTCCAAAATTCCCAGATGATAATTTAGCAAAGCCATTGAATAAACTTCCTCAGGAAAAGAAATGCTGGACATGGTTGGTTTCAAACTACCCTCTTTTCTTACCAGAAGTTCCGCCATTTCCAAGTCTTTCCAGCATTGTTCAATGATTGCCGGATTGACCTTGACACGAAGACGTTTTGAAATCCACTGTGCGTCTACTACAAAATCACGCATGAAGGCCATTTCTCTCACAACCCAGTGCAACCAGGAAGAAATACAGGCATACTGTGCTTCTTCCAAAGTATTAACCGTCTGTTTTTTTCCCCGGAGTGAGAGCAACGATTGATGACAGGCATTTCTCCGATTCAAATCCTGGGATTGTCCCATTTGAACCAATAACTCAAAATATTCTCGTTCATTCCCCTTGAGTTTTAATAATTTGATCAATCCATCCAAGGTTTTTTCAGAAATTTTCCGATCTCCCAGCAGTATCTTTTGGATGTAATTAGGAGAGTTGAAATTAAGACGTTGAGCGAAATACCGCAGGGAATACTTGGAATCTTGTTCGCGACAACTTTCAAAATAAGTCTTTAATAACTTTCGATGATCCAGATATTGGTAAATATCAATAGAAAGCTCTTTCAGTGTCATGATCATCCTTTAGTGAAGCCTCCTGAAAACAGGTATAGTTGTCCAGATAAATTCCTGCTGGGAGCGCAGGCGTCCCGCCTGCTTTTGCGGGCAGGATGCCCGCACTCCCAGGACAAAACTTTTCTGGAGAAGTATATCAGTTCATTTTATGAGCATGAAGTGAATACAAAATGTCTACATAATTATAGATTATGTCTACCATTAAATGTTGATTTATTCAAGTTTTAGTGATATAAAAGTGTATACAAATAATTTCATTAAAGATGAAAATCTGAGTTTCAACTAACCTCAAAGGAGGTACCTATGAAACGTTTTCAAATCAACAGGATCAGCCTTATTGTTCTAAGCGTAGGGCTCTTGAGTTTAGCTTTCGGTGGATGCAGGGAGACTTCCTCTGGTTCGCGCAAAAAGACTTCAGCCAAAGAGACTTCAGAGCAGTTGTTGGCGGCTACGGTCAGGACAACCCTCAGGGACTTTGGTCCTGAAGTTTTAAAAGGGTATGTGCAATGTTCCGATCTAAAAGCGGATATCGAGCTTGCAGGTCGGCAATTGGCATACGCTGTAATCAAAATGAACAAAGATCAAAGCAAGCAAGTCATGACCTCATCAGGGGGGGCCGAAGACATGGTGATGAGTGACGCGGTTTCCACAGCGGCGCCGATGACTGCGGAGGAAAGCAGTTCATCGCAGGGCGTTACCAACGCGGCTGATAGCGCAGCAAGTGGGAGCGATAAATCTGGATTTGAAACCAATAATCAAGTTTCTGGTGTCGATGAAGGGGATCTTGCGAAATCAGACGGTAAATATCTTTATATTGCCTATGGACGGGATCTCATCCTTCAAGATCTTGCCGGGAATTTGCTGGATCGTGTCAGTTTGCCAATACCAGACGTGAACAATGCTCCCACTAAAGGCGGAAGCGCTCCTGGCATGCCGCAAGCGGACAGCGCAATGTCTGAACCTTATTTTGGCGGCGGAAATAGAATTGACGCTTTAATTTTAGAGGGCAGTAAAGTGGTTGTGGTCTCGAATAGTTATGATTACACTGGGACCAATGTCATTATCGGTGAGGCGACACAAATCTATCTTTATGCTGTAAGCTCTGAAGGTAAATTGACGTTGGCAGAGAGTAAACAACTCAATGGTTCCTACCAGGCTCTTCGAAAAGTGGACGGCAGTGCTTATTTGGTAACGCTGGCAAATCTTAACAACTACGAACTGATTGGTGTTCTTTACCGTTATAATTTTGCTGAAGGTATCACCGATGAAGCCTATTTGTCTCAAGCGATGACTAAAACCAATGAGCTTCTGCCTGTGTGGAGCGCGAATGTCATGAAAGAATTGGTTGGCGAAGAGCCTTATGCGGCAGAGGCTTGTTTACATATTGTACAAATCAATAACATGCATCGTCCAACAACCCAGGAGAGTCAGGAACCATCTGCGGATCCGGTCTTTGAGCAAAACCCTGAGGTTCTCAGTTCTTTTGGACAAATCGCGTCCTTCCATATTGCCACAGGGTTGACTTCCCTGAAACGTTCTGGAATGTTTCTACCTGGCTACGCTCTGATCGCCTATGCCAATCAGTCCAATCTCATGTTAAGCGCAAGGGGCTGGAGTCAGACAGAGACGCATCAATGGGAAAGTGATACGTTTTTAATATCCTACCTTCTTCAGGAAGGCCAAGCTCTGCCTCAAGCGATTGGAGTGGTCCCTGGTTATATTCTGAATCAATTCAGCATGGACATCTATCAGAATCACTTGCGTATCGCTTCAACCATTGACGCGCAATGGGGGGTTAATGCCGCAGGCAATTGGGAACAGACCGTCACTTCTGAAAGTGTAGTCAGCATTTTACAAATAGTTCCGGAACAGCTCATCCAAACAGGACAAGTCCGAGGCTTAGGCAAGGGAGAGCGCATCTACGCTACTCGATTTTTAGCAAGTAAAGGGTATGTTGTCACCTTCAAGCAGACCGATCCTTTTTACACCTTGGACTTATCCGATCCTCAGAACCCCAAGGAAGTAGGAGAGTTGAAGATTCCCGGATTTTCCAATTATCTTCATCCTATAGACGAACAACATATTTTAGCCATAGGCCAAGATGCAAACGCGCAAGGCTGGGGTGGTGGTTTACAAATTGCGGTGTTTGATGTTTCGGCATTATCAAATCCTCAACAGGCGTTTAAGTATGTGGTTCCAGGCTGGAGTTCCAGCAATGCTCAATATGATCACCGTGCCTTTCGTTATTACGCACCAAAACAAGCGTTGATTCTGCCTTTAAGTTATTACAGCAACCAGGATCAGGCGTATTTCAACGGGTTTCAACTTTTCAAGATTTCATTAACCGAGGGAATTACGGCACAAAGTAAGATCAAACACGCGACCCGTTATTGCTATGAGGCCGAGTTAGCACCGAGAAGCTTTATTTTTGAGAATCAACTGGTAACCCTGAAAGCGCAAAGTGTCCTTTCCCATGATTTTAACGAGGCTTTGTCTTCTTCAGGCACCACGCTGACCGCACAATGGAAACAAGAACTGAATACTCCAAGCAATTGTTATTACTAAAGACTCTATTGCTCAATGGATATTAAGGGGTTTTGATAAATCCTGTTCGAGATCCCTTATTGGAGACTCCAAGAAGGTCGTCACATGAATAAAAGCTTCATGATGAATAAGGCCGCCCTTTCAAGAATGTTCAAAGTCCAGTAAAATAAAAATTGATAATTTTATAAAAAATACTTGCACCTTTCCTAAAAAACACTTAGATTTTCGTCTTTCGATTCCTACCCTTTGGCCAGATAGCTCAGTCGGTAGAGCAGAGGACTGAAAATCCTCGTGTCGGAGGTTCGATTCCCTCTCTGGCCACCTGATTTCATTGATTTTTTTCGAAATACTCAACTCCTCAAAAAACAAAGTCCTCTTTATTTCCTCATTATTTCAAAACAAAAGAAAAAGGAGGACAGGTCGAGTAACTCCTCCGTTATTTCGTTAAACAGTGGAACGGCCGGATGATCTGGTAAAAGAAAAGTTTCTTTTCATTCAGACACTAATCAACATAATGCCCGGTTAACTCCTTTTCCTTTTTGCCACGAAAATCACAAAAAGCCCTAAATCCTACCTTCCTTTTTTAGTTGATATGATTTGACTAATGTACCAAGGTTGGATTAAACCTGTTTAGGATGTAAATCTCGTAATAATGATATGTAAAATTCGTAATAATTGGCTGTAAAATAGGTAACAAGGCAAACTCAAAATTAACCGATGACCATGAACCAATGAGAAATGATGATCCCACAGAAATTACAACCACTAATAGAAGAATTACTCGTAGAATTCCGAGTGTTGTATCTTTCAGGACCACGTCAGGCGGGTAAAACGACAATCGCCAGATCTGTAGCGGACCATTTGGGAATGAGCTATATCACACTTGATGATCAAACTACCTTAGGATCTGCTGAAAGTGATCCTCACGGTTTTATAAGGTCGGCCCCAGTAAGGTAGTCCTCGATGAGCTTCAATACGCACCCGGTTTAATTCCAGCGATCAAAGAAGCTTCAGATTTACTTCAACCTGACGAAAAGGAAAAATTCTTGTTGACGGGATCAGCCGATATTTTTCGCTCTGCTCGAACTCAAGAGGCTCTGCCTGGACATATGGCAAGACTGGAGCTTTTCCCCTTATCTTTAAGCGAGTTGTCTTCTCAGTCCATAAACATTGTTGATTTTCTTCTTACCGCGGAATTTCAAGCAAAGATAGCTTCCTTTTGTTTTACACAGGCGAAAAGCTCTTACCTTTTCGTTTTGGGAATATTGAATTTTATGCGGTTTCCATCGGATTATTGTTGAATATGGAAACCGGGTAGAAGGGGCTCTCTAATGATAATCAGCAGGGAACATTACGCCGTAGGGCAAGAAACAGCCTTTATTACCGATTATCAGGAAGTTAAGAAAATCCTAAAGCCTATTGGAGAAGAGACACAAAGAGCGCCTCTCTTATTACCGGTCGCAGTCTCTAATCTCGAATTTGACTTTGGCGACCCTTTTCCACCAGATGTCGTGTATTTTCACGATGAGGAATATGCGTGGTAAAAAATTCCTCAACCATGTCCACAAGATCACTCCGTCCAAAATTCAGCTATTTTCAGTGAGTTAAGCGCGAACAGGAAAAAGAATCCTGAAAGAAGTGAAATATGTCCGGGAAAATCCTTAAAAACTCAAATCTTCCCCAAAAATCCATAATATCATCCGCAAAAATCCAACTTGCGCAATTTTTGATTTTCCTATACTTCTGATGCCTTCGGACAAAACATTTCTTGATAGCTATTATCTTGCGGAAAGGTTATGCGGGAGGGAACGCGAAGCAGCGCGTTTACATGCGGAACTGATTCGATGAATCCCTTTTTTAGAAGGTAAGGGATTCATCTGTTTTTCACGACAAACGACATTTCCGATTCGAGGTTAAGCTCGTTCAATCTGTGCCAGTTCTAAAATTCGCTGACCGACATCGGACATGAGTTCTTTTTCGTTCGTTGGCGAATACTGTGAGGCTTCTATCGGTTGTCCGATGTGTATTTCAACCGAGCAGCCCAGTTGAAGGTTCAAGGTTTTCGCAGGCAGGATATTGCTAGCCCCACGGATACCGACGGGGAGAATGGTGGCTCCTGTTTGTAAGGCCAGGAGGAAACCTCCTTTTTTAAAAGGGCCGAGTCGACCTGTTTTTGATCGGGTTCCTTCTGGTGCAACCCACAAAATTACGCCGCTTTTCATTTTTTCCTTGGCGAGTTGTAGATCCCTCATAGCTTGTTTGCGGTTGTTTCTGTCAATGGAAACGAATTCTCCCGCTTTCAACCCTCGTCCCCAAATAGGAAATTGAAAGAGTTCCTTTTTGGCCAGCATCCGAATACTTCCGGGCAAGGCCATGAATATCAAGGGAATATCATAATGAGAGCTGTGATTGCACATGATGATATAAGGTTGATCGGGTTCAAACTTGAAATTATGTGGATTACGAATAGTATATTTGAGTTGAGTAAAGCTCAACAGTTTGTCCGACCACCAGCGTAATAAGGCGTTGCCCTCCTCACGAGAGAAACGATCGATGAAAACCTTGAAAATGCAGATAATTGAAATTTTCAGTGTGACATACACGGATTTAAGCATAACGAGCAATATCGTCAACTTACTTGCCATTCTTGGAGCTTCTATTGCGACTCTCTCAGCGCTTACTATTCTTGAAGTATCCATATTCACCCCTCACAATTTAAGTTTCTGTATTGAAATTATGACACAATAGTACGATCATGACCATACTCGCCATAGGGCATTAAGATAAATCAACTTGTTCAAATCTTCAAATTATTTCATCTAATAGAGTACTTTCTTGGGTGAGGCAACCCGAGAAATGAGAAGAACATACCTCAAAAGACGGAGATTCTTGTGACAGAAGACAGTGCCGGGCTGAAAGCCGCTGAAGATTTATTAAGTCGTGATTTAGGAAGATTTGGAACCATACTCGCGGATCCCCCCTGGCAGTTTTCAAACCGGACAGGGAAGATGGCGCCTGAGCACAAGAGGTTATCTCGTTATTCAACGATGAAACTGGAAGAAATCATGGAGCTCCCTATTCCTGAATTGGCTCTGCCCCAAAGTCATTTGTACTTGTGGATCCCGAACGCTTTATTGTATGAAGGCTTGGAGGTCATGAAACGTTGGGGTTTTACCTATAAAACCAATTTGGTGTGGTCTAAAATAAGAAAAGACGGGGGCCCGGATGGACGAGGCGTCGGCTTTTATTTTCGAAATGTCACAGAATTGGTATTATTTGGTGTTCGTGGAAGACTGAGAACCCTGTCTCCCGGAAGACGTCAAGTCAACATCCTTTCTACACGCAAAAGAGGCCATTCTCAAAAACCTGACGAACTCTATGAGCTCATCGAAGATTGCAGCCCTGGTCCCTATCTGGAGCTATTCGCGCGTCATCATCATCGAGGATGGTGTCAATGGGGCAATGAAATCAATACAGAACAACTGAGCTTACCCTTATGAAAAAAATTCTGTTAAATTACATTCCACCCCTCTTGTTAAAACCATTTACCGAAGAATGTCCCGCCTGTAAAGGAACAGGGAAGCATGAGAAGTATGTCTGCAATCTCCAGTTGTGTGACCATTGTGGAGGGACGAGACGTGTTTTTAAGAAAGGGATTCTGGTCCCTTTTAAGACTTCAAGTTCATCCTGCCGGAAATAGCTTCTGAACGAAACGTGCGGGTGTTGTTTTTCAATTGTTCCAGGAGATTTGGGTTGGAGGAAATATGTTCCCGAAACCACTGATATTCGTCAGCTAAGGTTACCTCAAAAATACCCGGATCATCACTTGCAAGGACTACGGGAATATTTGCGGCAATGAAGCGATGTAACGGATGTTCCTGCGGTGTGTTCAACATACCGATCCGCATATTTGAAGTAGGACAGGATTCAACACAGACGTTTAAGGCCTTGAGCGCCCGCATGACAAAATTTTGCCGGAGGACGCAGTTTTGAAGCCTTTCAGCGGTATAGGACTGTGTCCAGAGATCCTCGGGTAGTCGTTGACTGAGTTGTAATTGTTCCGCTTTCAATTGCTGTGTGTTGACGTGAAATCCCAACAGCGCAAAGTCCCGGACATGCCGCAAATCGTATTGAATTTGATCCAGTCGTTCAGAAATCTTTTCTTCAGAAACCTGGTTTAAGTACCGTTGCGGATTGATGCCCAAGGCAATCGCGTGACCTAAACGATGAACCCCGTATTGGGCCGCTTCATGAACCCACCGGATCGCGCTTTCCAAACTTTTATCCTGAAACGCTTCGCCTACGTGATACACAATGGCCAACGCCTTTGACGGATCCTCTTGGTTATCCTCCAGAACTCTATGAAAAAACTTCTTTTTCAATTTAGGCGGAAACCCCTCCTCAAAAAAGCAAAAATCAATACTTGTTGTGATACGACTTACGGTGGCATTAACTTTCATGAGATCTTTCAACCATTGATAGATTTCATCAGCGGGATCAAAACGCGGCAGACTCAGAGAAAATCGGCCTTCGAACCCTCCCTTTGTTTCCTTTTCAACCCACTCCAATTGCTCGCAAATAGTGCTAATGAACGGATTAAAAAAAGATTTTTCGTACCTTGGCGGGAACATCATCCGATATTCCGCATGCCGTACTCCCTCCGCGTGATGCTTCAAACCGATTTGTCTGACAAGTTGTGCCACTTCGCCTAAATCCTTGAGGTTTGAAATGGCAATAATCAGATTAAATCGTGCTTGAAATTCCGAAAAACAGCCTGGTGCTTGCATCAGGTAGATTTTTTGAAACTGAGCCAGAGAGGATTCTTCAGAATCGTTCATGATCCTTTCCATATCAGGACGTTCGCTGAATTGTTTTTCATATTCTTGCTTAAAGAAGTCCCAGGAAATATTTGCCTTTGACCGAGCAAGCTTCCACAGTGTGAGAGCATCCAAACAACCATACAAATGAAGGTGTAAATCATTCTCTCCCTCATTCAATACTTTCTGTTTCCTCATACAACTCCAACGAACCCGATTGCGTTTCTCTGTGCCCTCTACATCCTTTGCGTTAAAAGGGGAAGTTCTTTAAGTCTTGCGCCTTAGCTCTCCGTCTTGATCAATTGGAATCCCCGGACTTTAACTCCGTGAGCCTGGAGTTGTTGATAAAAATCTGCTTTAGGAGGACCATAAGCACTAAAATCAAACAAATTAAGATTGAATAATTTCTGATCGAAATATTGTTGCTTTTCGTAATTTTGAAAATCTACGGGAAGATAGTGAGATTTTAAGTAAATAGGCTGGGGTGGAAATTTTTCGCCGTAGTCAAAAAACTCGATTTGCTGTTCCCGAAGTTTGATTTTGATGCGCTGCTGCAATTCTGGCAGCGCTTTATTGATGAAATCGTCGTAACGCAGCAGCGTGACTTTTCCTGACTGAATGTGAAGTTTGATCATGTCCGCATTCTCAACATCCCCATAGAGCTGGGTGGCACAACCGATATAAACCCTTAAAGCCGGGGGCAGTTGATTGACACGGGAGACGTGGAGTTGTAAGGAATGACCCTCCTCAAGCTTTCCTAGGCCTAAATCGTGGGCCGCAAACTCACACTCTTTTTTAATCACCTCGGTTTTGCCAACAGAAAACAGAAGGCGTTTCCCTTGCTCCAAGGCTTCTTTATAATCTCCAAAAAATGTTTTTACATCCCGTTTTAAGCCATCGGGCAGACGGATATACGCGGTTCGTTGCGCAAATAAACTTAAGGCAAAATAAACTAAAAGATCCTTCATCCGCGTCTGCCGCGCTTCTTCAAATAACGCCTTCCCATGATAGTCCTCAAGGTAAGCATAGGCTTTGTTCATCGAGCCTAATAAAGAACTTACCTGAGTTGAAAACTCAAATTCAGTAGTGTGAGGCATACGCCCCAAGTCTAGACACAGTTCACACAAATCTGAAAGCAAAGCGTGGTTCTTTTGGTAAAAGGATTCCTTTTCAGCAGGAAATTTCCCAACCTTTTGCCGACGTTCCAGCATGTTCCAATCACGTTTTTGACGCTGACGTTCTGATAAAAAACGTTGTTCTTCCAGATCATCTCGGAAAACATAGAAAATGCCCGGAGCGACAGCGATCGGCTTCGCATCCAGAACTTGTTCCAAATAAGCGCGAAATTCTTGTTGTGTGTAGTATTTTTGAAAAGTATTCCGGCTGGTAATCACGCCATCTCGATAAGGACGAAACTTTTCTAACGTTGACGCACTTCCCAACATGACAGACGTTACCAAAAATCGCCGAGCCAGACTAAAGGCTTCTTGTAAACAGGCTGTTCGCTCCGCAGGTTCCTCAATAACATTGAGCACAAAGCCTAAATTGACGATATCGGCCTGCTTTTTAACACCTTCTTGGTGAAAGACGGGATCCCATCCTGTCGCATCAACACCGTGGGCCATAATTTCACGAAGGTCATCTCCTTTTCCACAACCAAAATCAAAAACAGAATACTTTCCCTCCAGATAATTGTGGTTGGCAAGCGATTGCATTGGAGTTGATAACGCATAACGGTTAATCGCTGTCAAGTGACGCTCCACTTCAATTTCTTCGGTTATTGGCGTTCTGGGATCCCTCAATTTTGTGACTTTGGGATTTTCTGTCGGCTCAAGCGGTGAGACGCTAACGAGCCGACCTTTTAGGAGTTGGTAGCCTTTACTTTTGATAAGACGCTCCCACGATTGTTTAAATCCAATCGTTTTGGGATTTTCATATAACCCCGCCTTTTCACCTTCTTCCGTTATTTCTCTAAACAGCGGAACTGAGGGATGATCGGGTAAAAGAAAGGTTTCTTTTCGATGTAAAATTGGAGGATTTTTAGAGTCGCCATAGGAGGTGATTCTGCTGGTTTTGCGGATAAAATCAATAAGACAACTGCTTTCTAACACAGGATAAGAGTCTTCGAAGAATTCAGAATAGTCCAGAAGTGAAACTTTGTAATCTTTGATATGGAATTTAATGATGTTGAATAGAAAATCCTCCAGGCGAAACTCTTTGATAGCGGCTTGTACCAGGTTAGCGACCTCAAATGTTTGGTCTAACACGGATTCGTGGATATAAAGCGCGTCTGGAAGTCTTTTTCCAAAGGGGATTGATTTTACTAACTGTTGATAGGTCACAAAATCCATGAGAAGGCTCCTTGCTTAAGAAATGATGGTCTTTCAATGAAGCCTAATATAAGGGTTTTATGCTCACTGGCAAGTCTAAGGAGCTTGAGAAAATAGAAATTTATGGGGTTTTGCCCTGATTTTTGAACAGGAGACAAAATTCTGTCAACATCAATTTTTTGGTAAATGTCCGAATTTGGTCAGGTAATATTTAAATGTTTTTCCAATCTTTTTAATGAGTCCATGGGTATGTAAACGTTTCAGCATCCGTGAAATTTGAGAAGAGGTTTTACCTTTTTGGTTCCGGCTATGCCGGGTTAGGGGAAGACAATAAGGAAGGAAATGGTCGGAGCGACTGGATTTGAACCAGCGACCGCACGCCCCCCAGGCGTGTGCGCTACCAGGCTGCGCTACGCTCCGAAAAACTCAGACAAGCTAGGGGCAACGGCATTAAATGTCAAGTGCTTTAATTTTGTAATCAATTTTTAGAACTGTCCCGGGAAATCAGGAGGAGGAAAATTTGTATCCTCTCCAAATATCCGGGTAACCCGAATTTATTCGTCGAATAATTTTTATGTCTTGTTGATGTTATCGCAAATGAAGAAAAGCTGATTTGGTTCAACTCAGGGGCAATTTATTTCCATTTAGCTTCCGCGCTTTTGTATGGAAAGGACACATCGGACCATGTCGCAATGTCAGGAACTTAAGGATTTAGCAGAATCAATGATTTGAAAACCCACTTTTTCCATAAAAATTTGTTTGGAACAAAGTTAACGTTTCACGAGCAGATGGGGAATAGTAATCAGTACAACTTACTATAGACTTTCAGATAAGTCTTTCCTGGGAGCGTGGGTATCCGCCCGCAAAAGCAGGCGGGACGACTGCGCTCCAGCCCAAAATACTTTTCTGAAACACTATATATGCGAATCCGGAGTTAAATTTTTAGCTTAAAAACCAATCCATAATGCTTTAAGATGGTTGATCTTACACTAACCAACTTAAAAGGAGCAAAATGGACTGGCAAGAACAACTTATAAACCTATATCGGCCATAGTCATCGTTTCACCAAAATGGAGGCAATCCAAGGATAGACAAACAGGAAGGAATTTGAGAAAAGGAAGGAATTTTCCCACTTTTCTCTATGAGGAATTCCAATGTCATCCAATCCAACCCCAGCAACAAACAGTGTAACACACTCCAGTCGAGAATCCGGTATTAAAAAGGAGCAAAGGAGCAATACCCTGAAAGTCGCTTGATTGCTGGATTGGCGAAACGATGACTATAGCCGTATTACCACCAGTTACGTGAGTTCCAAAAAGCACCGACTGAAGTTCTCGCTCAGCAACTACAAGAGCGATTTGAGGAACTGTTTTCCATTCAAACAGGCTATCATGAGTTAGATCAAAGAATCGCTAAAACACACTCTAGAGTTGAAGCGCTCTTACAGGTATTGAAGCCCCCTCAAATCCCGTTACACAATAATTCCGCTGAATTAGGAGCTCGTTCGGCGGTAAGACGACGTGATGTCAGCCTCCATACCATCAATCTTAAGGGAACCCGGGCCAATGATGATTTCATGACGTTCACTGAAACGGCCAAGAAGCTGGGAGTTTCCCGATTTAGTTATCTCTATGAGCGGGTCAGTGGGAGTTATCAAATGAGGCCCTTAGCCCAATTGATTACAGCAAAAGCTCTCATCACAGCGGAGGATCAAACCCAAAATGAAAGGGACTCTAAGGGCTTAGAGGCGTCACAGCCCCTCAAGATCAACCCACTTAATGAGCGACAAACCATAGCTTCGTTCTTCCTTGGCGTTAAAGAACTCCCTCTTAATATCCTGAAAAGCATGAAGCAAGGAGTTGGTAATTTCTTACCAGCACCTTTCTCATTCCTGAACACTTCTTAATCAAATCCAAATTTTTCAACAATAGCTTATTACACTTATTCGCTGGGGGCTCGAGTGGGGAAGTATGTCTAAATTCAGGGAAATTCAGATCCTACCCTGAGATTTGGAGAGGATACATCGTTTTTGATCAATTTTTACCAAAGTGGAACTATACAGCCGTTCCCTTAAAAAACTGAGAAGTTCCTATGTTATTTTTTGAGCGTTCCTTACTGAACCTTCTTTGCCCCTTCAACCAGAAGCCTATCCTGATTGACCAGGGAAAGAAAAGCGTCTTCGAGACTGCCTTCAGCGGTTGTTATATCAACCACGAGCTCAAGAGGTAAGTTCAACCGCTTCACCAATTCGCCAACGGTTTCATTGTAAGATATTTGGGCAATAATCCGTTTCCCGTTTACTTCTATCCCAGGTTGAGGACTAACAAGAGTCCAAGGATGGCTCAGTCTGAGTTCTACAGTACGGAAAGTGATATCATGAATAATTTTCCGGGTTTGATCCAGAGCAATCAGTTTTCCGTGATTCAAAATTCCAATACGATCACATAAGGCTTCAGCTTCAGCTAAATAATGAGTCGTTAAAACAATCACCATTCCACTTTCATTCAATTCCCGAACGAATGCCCATAAAGTATTCCGTAATTCGACATCAACCCCGGCGGTGGGTTCGTCAAGTAGCAATAAGGGGGGCCAATGGACAAGGGCTTTGGCAATCAAGAGCCGTCTTTTCATGCCGCCACTCAACTGCGTCACCTTTTTATGACGGTGAGTGTCCAGCGCCAGGCGTTCCAATAGATAATCGATGCGTTTTCGGTTATTCTTTATGCCATAGTAGCCTGAATGAAAGGTCAAAATATCATCAATAGTAAAAAAGCCATGCGATACCAATTCTTGCGGAACCAAGCCCACTTTTTTTCTGGCCTGAAGACTTTCGGTCATGATATTGTGTCCAAAAATGGCAGCGGATCCTGAAGTTGGAGTCGTTAAGGAGGTTAACATCGAAATCAAAGTGGTTTTTCCCGCGCCATTAGGACCTAATAACCCAAAAATTTCCCCTGGCCTTACATCAAAAGTGCAGTCCTCAAGAGCCATTACCTGATCGTAAGTTTTTGTTAAGCGTTCAATTTTGAGAGGACTGATCAAATCACCCTTTTGAAATAACTCATCCGTTTTTTTTATGCTTCTTGATTTCGGGCGGATACGTTGACTGGTTTTGTTTTGACGATAGTGAGTAAATCATTTTTTATCTTCACATTCACAAAATGTTTCTGCAGTTCTGGATTATATTTTTTGCGGATAAAATTCTTTAGCAAGCGAAATTCAGGAAATAAAAGCGCCTTTTCATAGGCATTAAAATACTCGTCATTGCGATTTTGAACAAAATGCTCAACATCTTTGACCGTTGGATCTTTGATATTTCCCATGATAGCCGTACCCACCGCAATACTATAATGAATCTCCTCAATCAGATTCCAATAACTGATCAAACTTTCAAGATAGGAATAAGTCTCCATAAAAACGGTTCTGAGTGAGGAGCATTTCTCCAACAATATTCCCGCATTGATATTGTCATAGGAGTCCACCATTTTCCGAGTATCCTTGTTTATGTCAGTAAGCTCTGCGAGTTGTTCTTGCGCACTGGGAAAAATCCTTTCCAGTTGTCCAATCCGTGATTCTGAAATTTGATTGGTTCCACGCAATTTTTCCAAAAATCCGGCCACTGTTTTCTGTTCCATTCCCATTGCGATGAAATAAGCGAAGGAGATAAAACGACGCCCTTGACGCACACCAGGCGCTTTGGCCATTTTGAGTTGTAAAGGAATGCGGACGAACTCAACAATTTCTGGAAAAGTCAGACTCCCTCGAATTTCCCAATTTTGAACAATCAGGTCCAATACATCACTATCTTGAACCATCATGATATTAACGCTCGACTTATCCTTATCCCGTAACTCTTCCAGATTTTGTGCGGGAACCAAATTGGGAATATCAATAACTTTGGGTCCTTCAGCTTCAGGAATGGGGGTGTTAGAAGGCTTAGGTGGTAACTTTACCTGTTGCCTCACCTCCTCAACTATTTGTTTTGAAACGGCAATGCCTTTGGGTTTTTTACGAAACTCAGGCGTTGGGAAAGTAATGGGTTGCCCAAATACCTTCCGGATCTCTTCAGGAATTTCTTGATTCTCTAAAACTTTTTGTTCTTCGGCTACGGTGGTAATGGTGTCGTAGACATTGATTAACCAGTCACGTCCCTGAGCTTCTGTGACTTCTGAGGTTGTCATCTTTTTCGAAATAAAATTATAAATATCGGCCATCCCTTTGACATTCATAGCACAGAATTCTTCAATAATGCGCTTCCGTTCTGCGGGATTCAGCATTCCCAGAAAGACCGCTTTTTTCATGGGAGAATCGATTTGCTTGAACAATTTGAAGAAGTCTCTAGGCGAGTCGAAAGAAACAAGAAGGACGAGGCGTTCTGATTTAACAAAGGGAGCGTCTCCTTTCAAGTCTTCGTAATCCAGAAAATCCTGTTTTTGAAACTCAATAAAAATCTTCTGTAGATTGAGGGGAATAGAAACACCTTCCTTAAAATAAGCATACAAAAGGTTGCTGAAGACCACGTATAATCGCCTTAAATTATAAGGGTCACTTCCCTCCCCATGACGGTTTGAAGGAGAAGAAATATACAAAACCGTCTCTAAAACATCAGTAAACCCCTCTTTTCCCTTTTGTTGTTCTTTATCAAAAACTTCAACCAACCGTTTGTGGAGGTCCTTCAAGTCAAAGATGTGTCGACAGAATCTGAAAACCCAGCGATGAATAAAAATTTTAAGATAGACTTGCCTGTCGACATCATCAATGCTTTGTTGGTATTTTAAAATCTCCTTAATCAATTCAGCCGTTTTAAGCAGTCCATAGCGGAGTAAAATCGCGTCAGCGACCCTTGGGATCGCCTCATCCTTGGAAGGCGCACGGACCAAGGCATAGTACTCCATCGAAGCAACCCGTTCGGTATGTTTTTCCAACATTCTTCTTAACGCTTCAAGATCCTCCTCTGTCCCCTTCGGTTGCTTATCTCCTAAATAATCGTAATATTCGGCGTCATACTCGATATTTCGCTCCAGGTAATGATTCAGATCATTAACCATCGAATCCGGATCCGAGAAGGCGACTTCTCTGGTTAAGAGTTCAGACGTAACACGTTTAGACTTGGACATAAAGGCTCGAATATCAATGTTGTAGTGGGTAGATGGTCTCTTCGATCATACTCATGCAAAACCTTTTCCATAGTCTCTTTTTATTACAAAGAACACTCAGCGCAGCGCACTTTTGAATTACCTGTTTGCCAAACGACTCACAAGCTCCGTAATTTTTTGACTGAGTGAGTCAGGATTACAATTACTACAGTTCGTTTTTTCTTCAAAAGTATTGTTCAAACCAACCATCGTCACGGTGATGTTAGTGCTCTGCAAATTACCAATCAGCTTGATGCTATAAACTTTTGCAACATTAAAAGACTTCTGAATTTCATTAATACAGGATTCATCAGCACACCCTCTGAGTGCAATTTCCTCAAACGCAGCATCTTGAATACGTTGAGCTTCGTCATAAGAAATCAAGGTATACCGTTGAGTCAATATCGTTTTAAGCCGCTCGGTCAAAGTACTTTTATTCAACACAGGAGGATTCCCTTCAGTGGTCACAGAAGCAATAGTCGCGTTAGAAGAAGCCTTTTGAGGAGGCGGTGGAACCGGTGCTGCTCGGGTAACAGGGGGCGGGAGAG
>JBBCAX010000028.1:0-1167 GCA_051382335.1 Deltaproteobacteria bacterium TL4 | reverse complement strand
ACATTTCCTAAAAAAACCAGTATTTGATTCAAGTGTTAGCCTTAGTCCGCTCTCTGAGCAAAACCTTTGCCAGCTAGGTTGTCATGCTGTTTGCAGATCTCATGCGGAGGCTTGCGATCTTCAAGAAGCATTTTAGGTAACACCCCCTTCATCGTCACAAATAGGAAATGGGGATCAACCCCAAGCCGGTCCGCTTCGCTCGTGTGAACCTTCGGCTGTAAGGAGGAGACCCGTTCAGGGCTCCGTCATTTTCTTCTATTCCGCTAAAGCGGCGTTCGCAGCCTCAGCCCGCCCGTTCCTCGGCTCGGCCTACCACTCCCGTGGCCTCGCCCCGCTGGTAGTTTAGCGGAGGGCATCGCTTTTTATTCTTTAACCGCTTAATCCACGGACATTGCCTTTTACCCACGGCGGGGTTCCCTGCGGGTTGCTTCAACCATCGGTATTGCTTCAAACCACCAGTTCCACATGATACGAGCGAAAAAATCCGGCTGAGGAAAAATAATGTCGGTGCTTGATTCTATTGCAGGAAGGATTGATTTATGCGCCGTTAGGTTTAGCAGCTAAAGAGAGAATGGATTGAGAAAACGCTATTGTTTCGCAGGAAAAAAAAGGAAGGGAATTTTGATGCGCCAGCATCAAAACGCATGAGGGGGAGAGCCGAAATGCGCCGACCGTCAAGGGCGGGCTGAGGCTGGGGTGATGAAAACTATTCAGAATAATAGTTTTTATCTGACTGCAAAATTATTCCCGTTTTGTTAGCTTTCAACTTTTCAAGTGGATTGGTATTAGTCTCGAATTTTACTGTTAAGATCACAGAAAAATCGATTATAATCTAATTTGGAAATAGGATGTCTTCAGAAGTTTCAAAAGCGTATAAAAGTCCCAGAGGAGTCTTGTTGGATATATTCCGCAAAGGTCGTGATGAATGGAAAGCCAAGTGTTTAGAAGCCAAAGCTCAGCTTAAATACCAGAAACAGCGTGTTCGTTTTCTTGAATTAAGTAAGAGTCGTTTAAAATCTGAAGTTCAAGAGCTTAAGGAAGAGGTTAGATATGTTAAAGCTCAACTTAGACGAGAAGAACGAGAAGACTCTGAATCTGGTGATATTGAAGGATTTAAAAAAAACAGTAAATCAAAATGTTATGATAGACGCCTCATTTGAATCTTAT
>JBBCAX010000027.1:0-25790 GCA_051382335.1 Deltaproteobacteria bacterium TL4 | reverse complement strand
CTGATCCCGGGCAGACACACAGGTCGGCCCCTACGGAACAAAACCCAAACCAGGTGGTAAATCAAAGACCGTTTTTTGACACATGGCCGAAAATGTGACCAACCCCAATGAATTCCTCCGTGAAACCCTATTTTGCAGGTTTTATTTCGTGTTTTTAGTGTTTTCCGTGGTTAAAAAAAGGTACCTGCACAGGTGGGATTGTTTTAGTAATAGGCGTCAATGGAAGGAGGCGACATGACTATTGATGTAATTTTGGCAGGTTTATCCGCCATAGGGTTATTAGGATATTTAGGATATGCTCTCTGGTTTCCAGACAAGTTCTAGCCACCTGGCATTCACTCTAAAATTCTAAAATGAGGTGTTTATGAAATGGCAGGAAGGGTTACAAATTATTCTGTATTTGGGGCTGCTGATTGGATTGACCCCCGTGTTGGGAAGCTTCATGGCTAAAGTGTTTCAGGGGCAACGCCATATATTATCGCCCGTGCTAGGACGAGTGGAAACCGGGATCTACCGGGTGAGCGGGGTTGATCCGCAAGAGGAAATGACCTGGAAACATTATGCGGGAGCCTTGCTGCTCTTTAACGCGATGGGTTTCGTGATCGTGTTTCTGCTGCAAGTATTCCAGCAAGGACTTCCCCTGAACCCTCAGAATTTGCCCAATGTTTCCTGGCATTCCGCGTTTAATACGGCCATCAGTTTTATGACGAACACCAACTGGCAAAGTTATGCGGGCGAAACCACAAGGAGTTATCTAACTCAAATGCTGGGCTTAACCGTGCAAAACTTTGTGAGTGCGGCCACAGGAGTTGCGGTGCTATTGGCCTTGATTCGTGGATTGATCAAACGGCAAAGCAGTACGATAGGAAATTTCTGGGTCGATCTGACTCGTTGTTCCTTGTATGTGTTGTTGCCCTTGTCTCTCATCTTCGCGCTCATTCTGGTCAACCAGGGAGTGCCTGAAACTTTTTTAGCGAGTGAGACAGTAACCTCACTGGAACAACAATCCCAGACGATTCCGTTAGGTCCTGCCGCATCGCAAATTGCCATTAAACAAATCGGTTCGAACGGAGGAGGTTTTTATAATGCAAACAGCTCTCATCCCCTGGAGAATCCAACTCCTTTGAGCAATTTTCTGCAAGCGCTCGCTCTTTTGTTGATTGCCGCGGCCCTGACCTATACTTACGGAACCATGGTAGGGGCACAACGGCAAGGGTGGGCGATTTTTGCGGCCATGTTCTTCCTGTTTATTGTGGGTTTATCAGTATCGCTTTGGGCAGAATATCAACCCCATCCTGTCACCCAAGTCGTTGTGAACATGGAAGGGAAAGAAACCCGGTTGGGAATAACCAATAGTGTCCTTTGGTCAACGGCCACAACTGCGGCTTCCAATGGTTCTGTGAATGCCATGCACAGTAGTCTCTCCCCCCTGGCGGGTATGGTGGCGCTGCTGAATATCATGCTGGGAGAGGTGATCTTTGGAGGGGTAGGCGCTGGATTGTATGGGATGTTGATGTTTGTTCTGCTGACGGTATTTATCGCCGGGTTGATGGTGGGGAGAACCCCCGAATATCTAGGGAAAAAAATTGAAGCCGCCGAAATAAAAATGGTCATGCTGGCCATTCTGATTCCCAATGCTACGATTTTGTTATTTGCCAGTCTCTGTGCCATGACGGATGTGGGCTTAGTCAGCTTGAGCCATAAAGGCCCCCACGGCTTGAGTGAAATTCTCTATGCGGTGTCTTCTGCCGCTGGAAATAATGGGAGTGCCTTTGCTGGATTGAACGCTGATACAGAATTCTACAATGTGTTACTGGGAGTTGCCATGCTCCTTGGTCGGTTTGGAATTATTCTGCCGGTGTTAGCCATTGCCGGAAGTCTGGCTCGTAAAAAAATAATTCCCGCTTCCGCAGGTACCTTTGCAACGGATGGAATGTTGTTTGTCGGGCTTTTAATTTCGGTTGTTCTGATCATTGGAGCCTTAACCTTTTTTCCCGTGTTGTCACTGGGCCCCATTGTGGAACATCTGTTGATGATTTTGGGACGTTCATTTTGATTATCAGGAGATTTATGTCTGAGAAAACAATCCAATCCTCCTTGATTCAAGGGCAATTGCTAAAACAAGCCTTGATTGATGCCTTTATTAAACTTGATCCTCGGCAGCAAATCCGCAATCCCGTGATGTTTGTCGTGTTTGTGGGAAGTGTGCTGTCCACATTTTCTGTAGTCTTACAGATTGCGCATGGACCATCTTTGGGGTTCACCTTTCAGGTAACCGTGTGGTTGTGGTTTACCCTATTGTTTGCCAACTTTGCCGAAGCGATGGCTGAAGGAAGAGGGAAAGCGCAGGCTGCCAGTTTACGTCAGACTCGCAAGCAGATGATGGCAAAACGGCTGAGAGGAGAAACCGAAGAACTGATTTCAGCCACTCAATTGAAAATTGGGGATGTGGTCGTTTGTTCTGTTGGAGAGGTGATTCCTGGGGATGGCACAGTGATCGATGGGATTGCAAGCGTGGATGAGTCTGCCATTACCGGGGAATCCGCGCCTGTTATTCGTGAAAGTGGGGGAGACCGTAGTGCGGTCACGGGAGGAACCAGGGTGCTGAGTGATCGGATTCTGATCCGGATTACCGCAGAATCCGGGCAAACCTTTCTGGATCGTATGATCGGGATGGTGGAAGGGGCAAAACGTCAAAAAACTCCTAACGAAATCGCGCTCACTATCCTGTTGTCAGCGCTGACTCTGATTTTTCTGTTGGTTGTACTGAGTTTACCCGTATTTTCGGCATACAGTGAAAAAGCCATGGAGCGCGATATTTTGATCAATGTGCCCATTTATGTGTCGCTGCTGGTCTGTTTGATTCCTACCACTATTGGAGGGTTGCTAAGCGCTATTCGTATCAGTGGAATGGATCGTTTGTTGCGCCACAATGTATTGGTAACGAGTGGAAAATCTGTAGAAGCCGGGGGAGATATTGATGTGTTACTGTTGGATAAAACCGGAACCATTACTTTGGGGAATCGCATGGCAACCTCCTTTTTGCCAGCCCTTGGTGTGACTGAAGAACGCTTGGTAGATGCTGCTCAATTAGCTTCTTTAGCGGATGAAACCCCTGAAGGTCGATCGATTGTGACACTCGCCAAAGAGCGCTACCGTTTACGAGGAAGAGAGGTTGCTGAAGATCATGCTCATTTCATTCCGTTCAGTGCCGAAAATCGTATGAGTGGCGTCGATTTCCCCGCAACGGCTCGTAATCCGGCACGATGCATTCGGAAAGGTTCTGCGGAAGCCATTACCCGATACATCCAGGCCCTGGGCGGACAATTTTCAGAAAACCTGACGGCTATTGTGGAACAAGTCGCTCGGCAGGGAGGAACGCCTCTGGTGGTTGCTGAAGGGAGGGAAGCGCTCGGAGTGATTGAACTGAAAGATGTGGTAAAAGGCGGAATTCGTGAACGTTTTGCTCACTTAAGAACGATGGGAATTCGGACCATCATGATTACAGGAGATAATCCTCTCACGGCCGCTGCCATTGCCGCCGAAGCCGGAGTAGATGACTTCGTGGCAGAAGCGACGCCTGAAACCAAATTGAGGAGAATTCGTGAAGAGCAAGCTCAAGGGCACATGGTCGCGATGATTGGAGACGGAACGAATGATGCTCCCGCACTGGCTCAAGCGGATGTCGGGGTTTCCATGAATACAGGAACCCAAGCTGCCCGAGAAGCTGGAAACATGGTCGATTTGGATAGCAACCCCACGAAGTTGATTGAAATTGTGGAAATTGGGAAACAGTTGTTGATTACCAGGGGTGCGTTAACCACGTTCAGTATCGCCAATGATGTAGCGAAATATTTTACCATCCTGCCGGCCTTGTTTGCCGGAGTTTATGCGATTCAAGGGTCGGAGAACGGGCCGTTGAAAGTTCTGGATATTATGAGTTTGGCTTCTCCCCAAAGCGCTATTTTGAGTGCTGTTATTTTTAATGCGTTGATCATTATCGCCCTGATTCCGTTAGCCCTGCGGGGTGTTAAGTATCGTCCGCTAGGATCTTCCGCGGTATTAAGACGTAATTTATTGATCTATGGTTTGGGCGGACTCATTCTACCGTTTATTGGAATCAAAGGCATTGATCTGCTTCTGACATTACTCCATTTAGCATAAGGAGAGGGGTATGTTTACAATAATCACACAAGCAACTCGGTTACTATTTACCTTAACTATTTTGACCGGATTAGTTTATCCGGGCGCTATTTTTCTGATGAGCCAGGGTCTATTTCATGAACAGGCAAATGGCAGCATGATTGTGATAAATCAACACACGGCGGGTTCCAAACTCATAGGTCAGAAGTTTGAAAATCTGAAATATTTTTGGGGACGTCCTTCAGCAGTGGATTACAATCCTTTGCCTTCAGGAGGGACCAATCAAAGTCCTATCAGTTCTGCCTTGGTACAAGCGGTTCAGGAACGAACGGAAAAACTCCGCCAAGTCCATCAAGGGGATAGCCAAACAAGGATTCCCGCTGATTTGCTGCTGGCTTCTGGCAGTGGGTTAGATCCTCATATCAGTCCGGAATCCGCTCACTTGCAAAGCTCACGAGTTGCCACAGCCAGACAGTTTTCACTACAACAAACAGCACAACTTCAAAGCCTTGTGGACAAGTACACAGAAGGGTATCAATGGGGTTTTTTGGGAGCGCCCAGAGTGAATGTCTTGCTGTTGAATCTGGCTTTGGATCAAATGGAAAGATTTTGAGGTTCATACTGCATTTCCCATACAGGAATCATGTTTTCAGGAATTTATGGCTGAAGAAGAAAATCGTCCGGATCCGGATTTGTTGCTGGCTGCCTTGAAAAAAGAAGAGGTACGGCAACATCGAGGCAAACTCAAAATCTTTTTTGGAATGTCGGCTGGAGTGGGAAAAACCTACACCATGCTCCAGGATGCCCAAGAAAAACAAAAAGAGGGCATGGATGTGCTTGTTGGAGTCGTCGAAACTCACAACCGAGTCGAAACAGAGGCTCTGCTTCAAAGCTTAAAGGTGTTTCCTCGAAAACGTCTGGAATATCGTAATGTGGTTCTGGAAGAAATGGATCTGGACGGAATTCTTCAACGCCATCCTCAATTGGTATTAGTCGATGAGTTAGCCCATTCCAATGTTCCAGGCTCAAGGCATCTGAAACGCTATCAGGATATATTGGAATTACTAGACGCAGGGATCAATGTCTCAACGACGATCAATGTCCAGCATATTGAAAGCCGCACCGATATTGTGAGCAAAATCACCCAGATTCAGGTTCATGAAACGGTACCCGACTCCATTCTGGATGTTGCGGATGATATTGAATTGATTGACATCACTCCTGATGAACTGTTGAAACGCCTGGCGGATGGGAAAGTTTATCTGGGAGAACAAGTGGGTAGGGCCATCCAGAATTTTTTTGTCAAAAGCAATCTGACGGCCTTGCGTGAAATGGCTTTGAGGCTCACCGCCGAGCGGGTGGATCATCAACTACAGGATTACGCTCAAATCAAGCAACTCACCGGACCCTGGAAATCAGGAGAACGTCTGATGGTCGCTGTGAGTGCCAGTCCTTCTTCTGAAGAACTGATTCGTTGGACACGCAGAATCGCTTATAACCTGGAAGTTCCTTGGGTTGCGGCCTATGTCAAAACCGCTCATCGTGCTTTACCTAAAGACGAACAACGCTTGGCGGAACATTTGGAACTGGTACAAACATTGGGTGGAGAAATCGTGGTAACTCACGATGAAGATGTGGTTGCGGGGCTTTTACGCCTGGCTCGACAGCATAACATTACGCAAATTGTGGTGGGGCAGTCGCCCTGGCTTGGCTGGAAGATCCTATGGCAGGAAAAATCACTCACCCAACGCTTGATGAAACAGGCACAGGGACTGGATTTTACAGTCGTTGGAGCCAAACACGCGGATTCACGCTGGGAGGATTGGTCCTGGCAACGATATTTTGTTTCCGGCATCAAGGAATATGCCTTGGCACTAGGTATTACGCTGGGGGTATTATTGAGCTGTTTTGTTTTAGAATGGATTGATTCTCGTTCAGTGGGTCTCATTTTATTATTTATGGTGTGCCTCTTGAGTTTATGGCTCCATCGAGGACCTGTCTTGGCTGCCGCCGCCATGAGTGCGCTTTTATGGAATTTTGCTTTTTTGCAACCTAAATTCACGTTTTATATTCATAACATCAATGACGTGCTGACTTTTGTTCTGTACTTTGTGATCGCCTTGGTAACGGGACACCTGACTACCCGCTTGCATTCCAGGGAACAGGCTATCCGGCATAATGAAAAGCACCTCAGTGTGCTGTATAATTTATCCAGGGAATTTTCTACCGCCGTTACCGTTAAGGAAGTTATAACTCATGCGGAGATACGAATTGGAGATGTCTTTATGTCACCTGTCGTGGTGATGCTGTCTGACGCGTCAGGGCAGTTGATCAATCCTCTTGCTCCCTCAACCACGACACCTCAAGATGCGGTCCTATCCAATTCATTGCTAACAGCACAAGGCACCAATAAAGTCCTCAGCGAAAAAGAATTTGGAGTGGCTACCTGGATATTCAAAAACCGAAAACAGGCAGGAAAATTCACAGACACCCTGCCTATGGCAGATTATCTTTATCTCCCTTTAACCACGGCTTCAGGGATTGTAGGCGCTTTGGGAATCAAGCTGGATAATCCCCTGGAAATTGAGCAGAAAGCCCTGTTGGAAGCGTTGAGCGGGCAATTGGCTTTGGTGATTGAAAGAACTTGTTTGACTGAAATCGCCAAAGAATCTCAGGTGGTTGCTGAATCCAAGCGGCTCTACAAAACGTTACTCAATTCCATTTCCCATGAATTGAAAACGCCTTTGGTCACTATTGCTGGCGCAACCGCCAGTTTGCTGGATTCTCATGTCAACCGGCATGAAGAAATTCGTTCAGGGTTGGTGAATGAAATTCAAACCGCAACCGAACGCTTGAAAAGAGTTGTTGAAAATTTGCTGGATATGACTCGCTTGGAAGCGGGCTATCTGAAACCTCATCGCGACTGGTGTGATGTGTCGGATCTGGTGAGTGTCGCTCTGAAACGGACAGCACCTCAACTCATCTACCATCGGGTGGAAACACACCTCCCTCCGGATTTACCCCTGGTGCGCTTTGATTTTGTCCTGCTTGAGCAAGTCTTGATCAACTTGTTGGACAATGCCGCAACTTATACCCCTGCGGGAACACTGATTGAAATTTTTGCCGCCGCTCAGAATCAGGAATTGCTCTTGATGGTGGTGGATCATGGTGTGGGGGTCAAAGCAGAAGATTTGGAAAAAATCTTTGAAAAATTCTATCGAGTTGAAGGCTCTCCTCCTGGAGGTACAGGATTGGGATTATCCATCTGTCGTGGACTTGTGGAAGCTCATCAGGGAAAGATTACCGCAGAACATCATGAATCAGGAGGTCTTCGATTTATCATCCGATTGCCGTTAGAAACGCCACCTTCGCATGTTCAGGAAACCACCTTATGAATACCTTACCCATTGTTCTGGTGATTGATGATGAAGTACAAATTCGCCGCTTGCTGCGGTTGAGCCTGAGTGCCAATGGCTATCAAGTCGTAGATGCCGCTAACGGACAGGAGGGATTGACTCAAGTAGCACTCAACAAACCGGATGTGATTATCCTGGACTTGGGACTTCCTGATATGAGTGGAATTGAAGTTCTGCAACAGTTGCGGGAATGGAGTCACATCCCGGTGATTGTCCTCTCGGTTCGGGAGGGAGAACGGGAGAAAGTGGCGGCTCTGGATCTGGGCGCCGATGATTATCTCACCAAGCCTTTCAGTATGCCCGAATTGCTGGCTCGCATCCGTGTCGCGCAACGTCATAGCCAACCTCAATCAGAATCCGCTGTTTTTCAAACTGGACACCTGAAGGTCGATTTAAGTCGTCGACTTGTGTGGACACAGGAGCAGGAAGTGAAGCTCACCAAAACCGAATATGCCTTGCTCCGCTTATTGGTTCAACATGCGGGCAGAGTTTTGACTCATCGCCAAATCCTTAAGGAAGTTTGGGGAGGTCAATATGTGGAACAAACCCATTATTTACGTGTTTATATGGCGCAGTTACGACGCAAGATAGAAGTTGACGCCAACAATCCAGCCTTGCTGATCACCGAATCCGGAATTGGCTATCGACTTACCCTTACGGAGGAAAAAACACCTTGAGTTCAGAGATAAAAATCTTATGTTGACCATACCGCCTTTGAAATCGGAGTTTGCGGGAAGCACTCCTGAACCTGAGTCAGGAAGCCAGCGGAACCGCAATCCTTTCCTTACCTTATCAATTTTGAGTATGCTCGGAGCCAATAGTCTTTCTTCGCTTTGTTATGGCCCTGAACAAATGTTCTCTGTCCTGCATGAACACACGGATTTAGTGATTTTTGTAGCACTGGCCACGGTATTTACCCTTTTTATTATTAGCGCCAGTTACGCTCAAATCATTCGATTATTTCCTACAGGCGGGGGTGGATACCTGGTTGCCAGTAACCTGCTCTCTCCTCAAGCAGGAATGCTTTCGGGTTGCGCGTTGCTGCTGGACTATGCGGCAACCATCGCCATTTCCAGTGCTTGTGCCGCAGAGATTGTGTTTAGTCTATTTCCTCTTACAGGGGGTTCTCTCAAGTTGGACCTCTCTCTTTTGTTCTTAGGCATACTCATCATCCTGAATTTCCGTGGTGTTCAGATATCTGCCAGAGTTGGCGCGGGAATTGTGTTCTCGTTTTTGTTGACTCATGCCCTCATGCTTTTTTACAGCATGTTCTCCCATTTCGCGAATTTTAAAGAAGTTTTTCAGAAAACAACAACAGGAGTTCAAAATTCTTATGCTGAAACCAGCGTAGGCGTTTTGGTGCTGATTTTTTTATTGGCTTATAGCTTAGGAGCTTCTACTTATACAGGAGTTGAATCCATCAGTAATCGAGCCTCCGTGTTACCAGAACCCAGAGCCAAACTTGGAACTCGTGTGATTCTCTATACAGCGATCCTTTTGGCCTTAGCTGTCGTCGGAATCATGCTCTCTTATGGGTGGTATGACTTAAAACCTGTTTTAGGAAAATCCCTGAATGCGGTATTATTTGAACGAATGACCTTGCCCTGGGGAATCTGGGGTTATGGATTTTTAGGATGTCTCCTGATTGCCGAAGTGGGCATTCTGATGGTTGCCGCTCAAAATGGTCTTTTATGTGGACAACAAATACTGGCCTCTATGGCCATAGATCATTGGACTTCAACACGCTTTGCAAGTCTCAGTGACAGGTTGATGACTCAGAATGGCATCTTGATTATGGGCGGGTTAGCCCTCTTGATGATCTGGCTCACTCAGGCCTCTGTAGCGATATTAGCTGTTTTTTATGGAATGAATGTTTTTGTCACCTTTGCTTTGTCTCAGATGGGAATGGTGCGCCATTGGTGGAAATCACGAAACGTTATAAAACAATGGGAACAAAATCTGTTGATTAATGGAGTTGGGTTATTGCTCACCAGCCTCATTTTGTTTTCACTGGTGATCCTTAAATTTACAGAGGGAGGATTTTTCGGCCTGCTGATGTTAGGAGGACTGGCTGGTGTCGCTCTTTTAGTCAAGCGTCATTATCTTCATACAGAACAATTACTTCACAGACTTGATGCTCTTGTGGAAGTAGCTAGTTCTTCTCTGCCTTTTCAAGATACTCAACGATCAACACAGGGGACTCCAGAACTGGAACCCCATGCGAAAACGGTCGTTTTGCTAGTCAATGGTTTTAACGGAATCGGGTTGCATACCCTGTTCATGATTTTCCGGTTGTATGGGAATGTGTTCCGGAATTTCGTGTTTGTACAGGTTGGAGTGATGGATGCCGGGATGTTCAAGGGGGCTGCGGAAATGGATTTGCTCACCATGCAAATCAAACATGATTTGGATCGCTACGTGGACTTCATGAAACGCAATGGTTTTTATGCGGAAGGAATGTTTTCTATAGGCTGCGATGTGATGGATGAAGTGGAAAAGATGGCAACTCAATTACTGGAACGGTTTCCCCATGCCGTTTTTTTTGGCGGACAACTGGTTTTTCCCAAAGATTCTTTTTTTACGCGCTGGTTACACAACTATACCGCTTTTGCCCTGCAACGAAGGCTCTACCAACAGGGAATTCCAGTTGCCATTCTGCCTATTCGGGTTTAATGGCATCCCTGTAGCGTTGCGGTTCCGCAATGTCGTAATTGTAACTCTCTGCTTTTTTTATGGGAACTCCTGGGTTCAGAGCGCTATGCGAAACAAAGGGCAGAATGTGAGTCAAAAACACAACAAAATTATGAGGATTTCTTACAACTGGCCTCCAACTTACCTGACAAAAAGCCCTTTAAAGCTATTGACGCGGTAAGACAACTTAGGAACGCTAAAAAAATAACAAGGTGCCGACTTTTCTGGAGAAGTCTACTTGATTTTTCAATTCAAACAAAACAGGTCATTACGAGACAGTGACTAATTACAGGCACCCAGTCGGTCCATGAAGGTCAGTTCTTTTTGTTTAGGGACCACTGAGCCACAACGTCGACTTCCGGTACTTTCTCCAAATTGCATATTGAAGGAAATCTTAACTAACGTCACATCCACAATGGTTTTACCCTCCGCATTAATAATGCGATAACGTTGACTTCCAAGCTTTAGATTATTTCCCTGAAAAAATGGAATTTGAACCGTAGTCGTCGTTTGCTCATAAGTGATGGAGGCCAGTTCACGGGTCATGAAGCCATAACTGATGTCAATCAAGGGGGTCCAAACTAAACGGATCAGCCTTCCGTTTTGGCTTCCCAGACTGCTGGAGAGCCCCTCTTCATTTGTATCAATTTCTGAAAATTGCCCTAAATCCCCTAATAACTGTAAGCCAATGCCTTCGATGAAAGGCACGGTGTAGCCAAAACCAATAGAGGTATAGGCAGGCACTTTATAATCAAAATCTTCGGTTCTCCAGGCAGGACTGGCCTCATGAATCGTTAATTTAAATTCCATTTTTGCGTCAACTTCGGGACGGTGTACCATGCCAAAGTCCACTCCTGGCAAGGCATCAGGAATCAGTAAGCCATACTCTGTGGTTTGATAGGTAGATTTTGCTTTTAATTCAAGGCGTTGATCCTCCATCCAAAAGTAATCCTCCGCGCCCAAATAATCGTAAGAAAATTTTGCTTGATAGAACCTGAGGTACTGAATATTGTTTTCAACCAACCAGAGCTGTCGTTTGATTCCAATGGAAAAGGTTTTAAAGGGGATTCCTAGATAATAATCAGTAGCGCCTTTATTATACTTTGCGTTGGTCGCCTTATAAACACTTCCCTCATCAATGGGATTACTGTTTTCATCAAGGAAAACGCTATCTCTATAAAGGGATTGCTGAGTTGTGAATCCAAGCCCCAGGGAAAAGTATTCAAAGGGAGTCACCACCACCAAATCCTTCCCGTTGGTCGTTCCCTCACCATATTGAATTTGTTTGACTTCAGTATTTTGATCTGTCCCTTGGATTTCGGTTTCCCTGTCATTCACACGAAAGTATTCTACATAGACTGGCTTTATCGCGGAACTGGAGAAAGAATAAGAGAGATATTGAATGTGATTTCGACCAATTAAAGCGACAGACGCGGGATTTTCAGAAACCCTGGTACTGGTGACGCCTCCTGTGAAATCTTCCAAATCCGCAGCAACAAGAACACAACTACAATACAGGAATACGGAGATAAAGCACAAAATTCTTTGAACAGGCCGCATGATAAATCCTTTAAAAGTCTATTAAAAACGTAATCATCCACCCTTATTATCGGTTATTTCTACGAATTCTTGAGTGAAAATCAGCGCAACAGACATTTGCCCTCAAGAGGCAGGCAGGTGAGATCGTTTCCACAAAGTAGTGTGAGGGCTGTAAGACTCGGGGAAATGGAATGACCTTGAGCGATAGGGACTACCGAGGTGACGCATCTTTCCAGCGTTGCGTGAGTTCCTGCTGAGGGAAGGGTCTTTTTCCATAACGATACGCATAATAATCATGCAGTATTTCTTTGGCGACAACGCATTCTTGAGGTGATAACTTACTTTGTACCGCATAGAAAACTTTAAGGGGACTTTGTGACGGTTCAATCGTTCCATAAACTTCCTCAAAGCGCTGAAGTACCAACTCATAAACGTGAGGACGTTCAAAATATTGATGACGTTGTTTTTGGTACCGTTTCCATAAAAGATAGGAAAGCCCCCCCCCCAGGATCACACTCGTCCCCAGGAACATGAAAAAAGGGTCCACATCCTTTGTTGAAAACGGGAGTTTCATGGTTTCAGCTATTTTATCCTGGGTGAGCAGCCAAGTTCGCACGGATTCCACGATTTGTTTTTGGTTGCTGAAACTGTATTCAATCATGTAGCTTTCCACCCAAAAGGAAATGGCATCGATATATTGATTCCATAAGTTGCTTAATTCAGAATCAGGTACCGCCTTTGCGCTGGGAACCGTGGGATCGAACAAATGCCAGCTTCCTTGGTCGTAATATTCAACCCACGCGTGCGCATGTTCGTTGGTAAACGTCAGGGCATTGGTAATTGAATTCCAATCACCGCCCGCATACCCGCCGACTATCCGGGCGGGAATATGACGCAACCTTAACGCTAAAACGGCTGCGGAGGAAAAATATTCACAATGTCCGCTTTTTTCGTCAATTAAAAAGGAAATGAGTTTATCTTCCCCCTCAAATTCATTTTCATAAGAACCTGAAAAATTTTCTAAAAAATACTGTTTCAATTGTGCCACCAACTGACTGGGACTTAAGGTTTCGGTGACCTTCAACGCTGAGTTTGTCCACTCGCGAAAGGCGGGACTCCCCTTCCAATCTTCAGGAAACTGTAAATAACGTTCTAACTGCTGGGCCTTCAGCTTTTCCTCCCGCATTTCAAGGGCAACTCCGGTGTTATACTTCATCCGAATATAATTTTGCCGTGTCCGGTAGAGATTAAAATCATCATCTTTTTCGAGGGTAAACCATCGTCCCAAGACATCTAAATAAATTAAATCGCCTGAAGGATAAAAGATTTCTTTTTTAAATGAGGAATCCAGCAAAAGGGTTGTCTCCAACAAGGACATGGCCGAACGGTCATTTTGCTTGATTTGAAAACGTGTGAAGCCTTTAAATTCCTTGAGGGCTTGGCCGGAACTGAACCATTCTTTACCATCAAAACGGTCCAAAGTGCTTCCCCTCAGGTATCGGGAGTGCGGAAATTGAGCAACCCAGTTCGGGACACTCGAAAAAACACGAACCATCGGAGTCGTATCCACCAAAATCTCACCCTCCCCCGTTAAAGCCATTTTATCGGTATAGCCCAACATCCGTTTTGATTGGTTTTGAGAAATATTAAAAAGTGAAAAAGGGGATCGCGGAAAAATAAAGAAAATGAGGAGTCCTACGATTAAAATCAGAGGCGTGCCTTTAATAATGGGGACCAGGGAGCGCAGTTTATGTTCTTGTGAGAGCAGGGACACTGACATTTTTTCCTGCCGATATAAAAAACCTAAGCCCATAATTGGAATCGAAATGGTGATGAACACGATGAACATCAAGAAACTGGTCCAGGTTAAGTCATAATTGGAGGTCAGCATGACCAACAAAAATAAAAAACTATGACGATTCCAATAATCTTCCAACTTTGCCCGTCCACCATTCCAAATCGCGTTCAAAATATAGATAAACAGGACCAATTGTGTCATCGGGTTCTGTTTCAAAATCATGACGTTATAAAGACAGTAAACCAGTAAAGGCATCAATAAAGCGCCAGTCCAGCGGTCATCCAGCCACGGTTTTTTCCTGCGATAATTGACCTTCATGAAACCATACAAGACCACTCCTGTCGCAAGTTCAAAAACAGAGAGGGCGTCACTAAAATAGGTGAACAAAAAGGCCATCCCCAGGAGCATCAATAAGGACAACTGGTAGGCGGATGAAATGGAACGATGCGGAAATGAAAACTGTTTTTTCATGAGGCTGTGTTGACAGAAGTTAACAGTTCGTCAAGAGGGATCAAGCGTTGAACAGGGATGAATTCAAGGGGGGACCGCATATTAAATCGATCTTCAAACGCTGGCAAACCCGCCAGCCATTTGCCTATTTCAGCATAACTTCGCAAACATTGTCCTTCAGGAGTCCAAACTTCAAACAGGTGTTGATTTTCATGGAGTATCGCCATTAAAGAAAAAACCATACTCAAAAAATGTTCATAGGCTGCCTCTGTTAAGGCTTTACGGGGATCACAGTAGAAATGATAAATTCCGTGGGTGATCGGTTGATTAAATTCATTCAGAATCACTTCTTGAGCACTTGCTGTTTTTTTCCAATGAATATGATTAACGGGGTCCCCGTGTTGGTAGGTTTTTAATTGATAGAACTCATGCTCCCCTTTACTATCCCGTTCCTGATCTTCATACCTTCCTATTCGATTTAAAATATCAGGGGATAACCGTTGTCGTTCCGGGGCGACAAATTGCTGATAGTGACAAGCCACATATTTATATTTTTCAAACAACCCAAAAGGAAATCGTGTCAAACATTCCACTTGAAGTTCATGATAGATCCCTCGTTTTTGGGGTTTAAGCGTAATCCAGACTTCTTCTGTTTCTGCGGGTCTCACAAAGGGCACAATTTTAAAAAAATCCCATTCTTCATTGCTCAATTCCACACCAATTAAGGGCAGAAACGATGAACGATTACTCGCATGGGCTTTCATGATCACGGGTTCTCCACTCACGGCAATTCCGAGGGGTTCAAGCTGTAACTGCAGATAACGCATGATCCGCTCTGAAACCCAACCGGATAAAATCATGACATTTAGAAAAATGCCTACTGAAATGAATAAGGTGTTGATCCCCGTATTCATTGCGCCAATGCCTAATAAGGTTGAAATAACGGTAAACCAAAAACCAACCTTGGTAAAACGAAGACCACGGTTCATTGAAGAAACAAACACTTTAAATTGCTTCGGTCTCCAGAGGCTCAAGACTTCGGCATTTTGAAGCGAACTCCGTGCGTTTTTGTTCTTCCTTCTAAAAGAAAACATAGCCCCGCATTGTACTCTTCCTGAATTTGGTGGCACGACCATCCCTAAGAAAGACGGTGAGACTTTGACATACACTCACGTCAAGAGCTTGTGGCAGTAAAGAGTTGCCCCGTCACAACCAACGCTACTTTTCATTTGCTTTTATTGATGATGATATCATTGGGGGTCACATTAGATCCCGGATTTTTTTGATTTGAAAGAACCGTATAAAATTTCTTTATTCCCTCTAACCATGAAATCGCTTCTTCTTGCTGCAACCTTAAAGACTCGGGTAAATCGGCCTGATTTAAAACAGTTCGCACACATTCCAAAGCACAATCCACACGCTGGCCAATCATTAGGGTAAACGCCAAGCGTGTTTCCAGCGCCTTGTGATGATTGATGATGATAAGCCATTCCTCAATCTTTTTTTCCAAAAGTTCCATGCTGAAAGGTTTGGGAATATAGTCTTGTGCCCCCACCGCATAGCCTTCTTCCTGATGATCAAAATCACTGAGAGAAGAAAAGAAGATGATGATGGTGTTTAAATCATACATTCGAATTTCTTTACAAAGCGCTATCCCCGTTTTACCCGGCATCATGCGGTCCAGGAGCAAGATATCCGGCTTAAATTCACGAAGAACTTCATGCAACTGCGCACCGGAGGTAAGTGTTTTGGTCTCAATCTCGGTATCTTCAAAAATGTCTTCAACTAATTCAAGTGTTTCAGGTTCATCATCAACAATCAACAACTTTCCCTTCGCGTCTTCCCTCATTTGTGTTCCTTTCTTTATCAAGAACGATCGTGAATCAATAATGGAGCTACGGATATCGGTTAAGGATCTCACTTTTTATAACTATATTCACGTAACACAAATACCCGACCTATTGCAAGACGGGACTCAACCCTTCAACCGAACGCTGTGCTCCATAATAATTTTTTCGAGATCGACATGGACTCTTTGGCACCCCGGCTTGCGGCTTCGGTGGTTATTCCGCTCTTAGTTTCCATTGTAAATCAAGGATTCTGAAGGAGATTCGTTAAGGATCCGGAAGGGAACCGTTCTTTGGATTTCGGCCATTGTGGTGATGCCAAATTTTACTTTAAGCAGAGCGTCTTCCAATAAGGATAGCATCCCTTGTTTTCTGGCAAATTGACGAACTTGCTGCCCTGGCGTTTCCGAACTAACCAAGTCTGAAATTTGCTGATTCAATAAAAACAATTCGTAAATGCCTATCCTGTCCCGGTAACCCGTTTGAAAACAACGATCACAGCCTTCGCCTTCATAAGTAGGGAAGGAAAATTGATATTTCTGAAAAATACTATGCGTGAAGTCACTGGGCTTAACCTCGCGTTTGCAGTGGGAACATATGCGGCGAATCAATCTTTGAGAAAGGGTCCCCAGAAGAGAATCAGCAATTTGAGGACTTTCAATGCCTAACGTTTTTAAGCGATTGATGGTTCCAACAGAATCAATGGTATGAACCGTACTTAAAACCAAATGCCCCGTTTGTGCGGCTCTAATCGCGATAGACGCCGTTTCTTCATCCCGTATTTCTCCAACCAGCATGATATCAGGATCTTGTCTTAAAAACGCACGCGCGTAATCAGAAAAACCCATATTCGCGTTGACTTGTTTTTGATTGGCATTGGGAAAAAGGTATTCAATAGGGTCTTCAACGGTAAGAATTTTACTTTGTTCCGAGTTGATTTCTATCATGGAGGCATAGAGTGTGGTCGTTTTGCCACTTCCCGTTGGTCCAGTGACCAGAATCAAACCTTCAGGATTGTGGATCAAGGTTTGAAAACACTCCAGCATTTCCACAGTAAAACCCAGATTTTCCAAACCAATAAGCGGTTTATCACTATCCAAAATACGAAGCACCACGTCTTCGCCAAAAGGACCGGGTAAAAAGGAAATGCGGAAATCGATTTGACGCTTTTCCCAATGATTATCTTCAAATGTCGCATAAATATGACCATCCTGCCCTGCGCGTCTTTCCGCGATATCCAGATTAGACAGGATTTTTAATCGTGAAATCGTAGGAGCGTATTGATCATAGGAGAGAGAGAGGGGAAGTCGATGTAACAAGCCATCTATCCGAACCCGGACCTTCGTCTCATACTGAAAACATTCAATGTGAACATCACTGGCTTCGAGGGTGATGGCCCGACCTAAGGCCACATTGATCCATTCAAGCACCCCCAGTTTGCCATCAAGTTGCTGCTCGCCTGTTACTTTGAGTTCCAGTTTGATTTCTTCACTTATTTTTGACATACGCATTACCTCTGTTCAAAAAACCAGTCATCTCCATGTAAATAAAGGCCAGACCTCACTACTTAAAGCGATTTCGCGACAGCGACTGGTTAGTTAACCCGGCCCCTGCCTATCGTGTCTGTCTCAAATATTGAGGGGATTGTCAATTTTTTCTAATTTTTGAAACACGCCTTTTCTCTTTTTTTTATTTCCTGAGTTTGTTCTTCCTTGATTTTGAGCAACACTTCAGCCAATTTCTAAACGAGTCGACCTTTCGAGTGAATTGAGGATATGAGGGAAAAACGACTTTAATCACAAGCTCTTCAACAAAGGTGAATCCATGAAATTAGGTGTATTGGTTTATATTGAAAGACAGGATGGTCATGTTTTAATGCTTCATCGGAAGAAACAGGACGAGTATCAAGGACTCTGGCTTGCGCCTGGAGGCAAGGTAGAAAAAAACGAAACCCCTTTTGAAGCCGCCATTCGTGAAACCAGGGAGGAAACGGGGTTCACCCTTCAAAACCTGACCTTCAAAGGAATGTTATCTTTTCCTGATCAGGGGGAATCTCCGTTCGGAGATGAATGGCACGTGTTCATTTATCATACCTTTTCTTTCTCTGGAACGCTGATTCCTGAATGCGCGGAAGGAAGACTGCAATGGATCCCCAAAGCCGAGCTGACTTCATTGCCCATGTGGGAAGGCGACTATCATTTTACGCCTAAAATTTTTGAAGGGCCTTGTTTTTCCGGGAAATTAACCTATAAACATCACCAATTGATTGAAGCCACGTTCTGGGATCATGGTTGACGGACGCTATCCCGGAATTTATTTACAATTTTGTCTCGTATTTTACGTTTCTTGAGATATTCTTCGCACTCTGCGAGTATTCACAAGTTCTGATAATTCACAAGGTTCTACAGACTTGCAACAAAAATGAAGGGCAAGCAATGGTTGTTGATCTTAGCGATGAAAAAAGAGAAAAAATAATTAGACAGATCCAGCAACTTTTGAAATTTGAGGGCAAATCAACTGAAGCTGAAACCCAGGCGGCTATGGCCAAAGTTGAAGAACTCCTGGTCAAATACCAGCTTGATATGCAAGAAATTCAAGGCCTTTCCGAAAGTCTGGAAGATCGCTTCACTGAGGGGCGTTCGTCAAAAGCGCCTGTGAATTGGACCAGAAAGTTCAATTACATCCTCAACATCTTGCAATCCTATTTCTTTGTGAAAATTGTTAAAAGTAATGAGTATCAGGAGGAAAATGATGAGTACAGGGGAAAGATTCGTTTCTTTGGAAGAAAAACAAACACCGAAATCGCGAAATATGTTTATGAATTTCTGGACAGGGAATTCGAACGTTTATGGAAACAGTTTTACCAAAGAACAGGAGCAACCAGAAGATATCGTAATGACTACCTGCTGGGACTCTACATTGGCTTGGACGCGATTTTAAGAGAATCCAAAAAGAAAACTGAGGAAAAATATGCCTTGGTGGTCATTGATGAGTCATCTGAATTGAATCAATTTGTAAAAGAGCAACTCCCGAATTTAGCAAGTAGAGCCTCTTCCCGTGATTTTTACAGAAGTGAAGCCGTACTTGGCGCCGGAATACAAGCGGGTCGTTCCATACGAATTCATCAAGGTCTCCAGGATGCGGAGCTTGAGTTAATTGGTTAATATAAAAACCCCTGTTTATGCTTCTAAAGGTGAGATGCCATCGATCAATCGTCTAGTCATTATTTTAGGAATTTTTGTGATGACGGGTTGTCAAGTGACGCTCAATTATCCCTCTGAAACCTCTTCTTCAACCGCCTTTAATTACACCAGGGACTATTGGTTTTGGGGAAGCGTTGGAGCAAGTAGTTTTGAGTTATATGAAGATTGCAGGAACGGCAGGGTTTTTGAGGTACAAGTTCACAGCACCCTCGCACAGGGACTTATGACTGTAATGACGTTGGGGATTTACAGCCCCAGAACCATTCAAATCATCTGCTCTGGAACAATGGAACCCTACCCGCCCAGGCCTGAGGAAGCCCCGGCAAAGGACACGGGAAGTGTGCCTGCCAATCCTTGTGCTCCGCTGATCCAGAAAACGAAGATCCCTGCTGCTGAAACAGAATCCCCCCCCCCACAAACAAGGCAACCGTCTCCTCCGAAGAAGAAAAAAATCTTTGATCAGCATTAAATCCGGAGCTCAGGCTTCTATCTTCACTTGGGAATTCTGTTTTTCTGAAGTCTCAGCAACGGGGGTTATCAGCTCATTCTTTTGAAGAATCTGGACCTTCCAGAATCTCTTGGACCGTTTTTTTAAATGTATTCAGTTCAATAGGTTTGGTGAAGGTATAAATGGCGCCAAAATACCCGGCGGCATAGAGATAATCGCTACTGGATGTTTTGTCTCTACCGGAAATCGCAATGATATTGATTTCAGGATATTTATTTCGAAGCCAGATGATGGTTTCTATGCCATCTCTTTCCGGCATGACAATATCCGTGATGACCAAATCAAAAGGATCCTGCTCAAATAACCGAATCCCTGCCTTACCATTGACGGCACAGGCAACACGATAGCCCATTTTTTCCAGCACTTCACCTAAGGTTTCCCTTAATACTTTATCATCATCAATGACAAGGATTCTACTCATGGGCACCGACTCCATACCGTTTCTCTCCATAATGTTGGATATTGCCCCAAACGCCTCACGCCTTACTCAAGTTACAATAGATGAGGAACAGATGCAATGCGAGTTTAAGCATTTTAAACAACCACGTTTCTAAAAATGAAGACTCCGATCATCCGCTATTAAAAAAACACAATCATGATAAAGGAATTATTGACCTTTAGTGCTTCGTGTTGTACTCCTTCATTATAGAGGTCATGTATGTAAATTTTCTAATTATTTGGGTTTGGAGTGTGTTATGCGGAACAGTAAACGATCAATATTTCTGGCTGTAACAATGTTTTTAATTACGGTTTCAACAGGTTACTCAAAAAATATTGATGTTGGCGATTGGCAGCAAACCTCCTCCACCGCGGGAGACTGTGTGAAATGTATCATCACGATCACAGAAGAAACCCCTCATATGATCAAAATAAAAGCCAATAATGGATGGGTTGGATATGCTTATTATATCCCCATCAAAGATGAGTATCATGGTTTCTTTGAACTGGAGAAGGGGGCACCCCCTCCAAGTAAAGGGTGGGAAAATATGGTTTTTCGTGTCAAACTTACTTATGACATGGTAACCTTGAATCTTGAAGCACGTTCTACCAAGATTACATTTATGTCAACTTACCGAAAAGCTGGGACTCCTTTTCCAAAGTTTGGAGAAGAATAACCGTTTTTTGTTCATTTCATTCAAGCCAATAGGGGTATCATGTTCGTCAAAAAGCATTTCGCTCTTCTCCTCATTCTTGCCTTCGGGTTGTTGCTTTCGGTTGCGTCGTGCGACGACGGAAAGGGTAGTTCGTCGTCTTCTGAAACACCTGCCCCAAGTAAAACCGAAGATAGTAATACTAACACCGAGACTACAGACACGGAGCAAACAGTTGCTGCGAAATGGATTCTCTGCCATACAGCGGTTACTAATAAGGCCAGTGATGCTTACTGCCGACTCAAGGATCCGGGGTGTGACAATTCCGATAAATCAACTTCAGAACATGACACCGAAGAGGCGTGTGTTACGGCCTGTACGGATACGGTTGGAACGGACATTGGCAGTATCTTTAGTCCCAATACCGTGGCTACCTGTAAAGATGCTAGCGGGAGTAATACCGGAAATGTTGCCAAAGTGGAATATACAGTTGGCGGAACGGTGTATGGACTCAATACAAGGGGACTGGTTCTGCAAAATAATAAGGGCGATGATTTGAGCGTTGATGCCAAGGGAAATTTCATCTTTGGAACCAAACTCAGTGACGCAGCCGCATACAAGATCACTGTCAAAAGTAAACCTGCTGATCATGTTTGTACCGTTAAGGAAAACGCTGAAGGAAAAATTAATAAAGCCAACGTCGGCAACGTTATCGTCGTCTGTATCCAAGACGGTTTTGTAACGCTCGGAGGAACCGTTAAAGGTCTTGCTCAAAGTGGGTTGATCTTAAAAAACAATAACAATTCTGAAGAATTAGCCATCTCTCCGAATAATGCGAAAGACGTCTCTTATACCTTTTATGAACCTGTAGATCCCGATGTATACACGCTTGCGATCAAAAGCAATCCTGCCGGTCAGACATGCACACTCGACAATGACACAGTTTCCATTAATAACAGTAACAGCAATTGGATCAGTACCGTTGTCACGTGTGTTGTGTCCTCTGGAGGAAGTTCTTCAGGCGGCAGCAGTACTGGAGGTTCAACCAGCACCACGGGTGGAAGCACAACCAGCACCACGGGTGGAAGTACAACGAGCACCACGGGCGGAAGCACTACCAGTACGACTGGCGGAAGCACCACCAGCACCACGGGCGGAAGCACCACCAGTACGACGGGTGGAAGTTCGGATATCGCCTATCTGCTTTGCCGGGATGCTGCCAGCTTCTTCGCCGTTAATGATAGCATCGCCTATTGTAAGGAAAAAGCAGCAGGATGTGATTCAGTAGATATTAAAATTAGTGACCAAACCAGCAAAACAGCCTGTGAACAGACCTGCCAGACTATTGTTGGAACCAATGTGAAAAGCTCCCTTGGAACCGATGAGAAAATAGTCCAATGTCGTCTGGATGATTCTGGTGGCAGTAGCACCTCAGGAGGAACCAGTGGAAGTTCATCTGGCAGTACCAGCAGTACCAGCAGTACCAGCAGTACCAGCAGTTCTGGCAGTACCAGTGGAAGTACAGGAGGAACAACCATACATTGTGGTGATAGCGTTAATCGAACGGGAGTAACAAGCCTGACCCAACAGGTAGGGACCTATGATACGGACGAAGGTCGAGCCGTCGCAACGGATAATCTCGGGAATATCTACGCGGTTGGATATACGGCAGGTTGTTTAACCACCGCAAGCGCGAAAGCCGGTAGTTTTGATATCATTGTCGTTCAGTTCAACGAAACAGCTCAAACCAGAAATGATTTTCAGCTAGGAACCTCAGATGTGGATGCCGCCTTGGATGTGGCCATTGATAGTGCCAATAATGTCTATGTCATTGGACAAACATCAGGTACTCTTGATGGACAAAGCAATGCGGGAAATGCGGATGTGTTTTTGATGAAGTTTAACTCCTCAATGCAAAAAACCTGGACAAAACTGATTGGCACCTCCAAAGACGATCTGGCCTTTGGTATTGCGATTGATACCTCTGATAATATTTATATCACGGGAGAAACAGCAGGTGCCTTTGCGGATAATTCCAATCTGGGCGCACTCGATGCGTTTTTAATCAAATATAATTCCTCTGGAGTCAAACAGTGGGTCAAACAATTTGGCACCGCGAAAAATGATAGTGCGACGAGCGTCGCGGTTAATGCGCTGGGTGATGTTTATGTCACAGGAACAACAGAAGGGAGCTTGGACCAAACGACAACCCCCAAAAGATCCGATATTATTTTAGTCAAGTTTGACTCTGAGGGCAATCAACAGTGGGTCCGTCAACTGGGATCAACCGGACAAGAAAATATATTGTTCAACCTGCTTGCGGATCTCGCCAATGATGTCGCCATTGATAGTAAAGGAAATGTTTATGTGACAGGACATACCGCAGGGACCTTGGATGATCAAAAGGCTTCCGATGTTTTTGATCTTTATTTGATGAAATACAATTCAGCAGGAGAGAAACAGTGGTTAAAAATGATCAAATCCAATACTTCGGATGAAGCCAACAGTTTAGCCATTGATAGCTCGGATAACATTTACATTACAGGCGACATTGAGGATATTTTTAACGAAAGTAATGCCAAAAAGAACAATATCTATTTGGTCAAATATAATTCATCTGGAGAGCAACAGTGGATGAAAAAGATCGAAACCACAACCAAGGAAAAAGGTTATGGGGTCACGGTCAATAGCTTGGGTGATATCTTTGTCGTGGGATCGACCGAAGGAAACATTGATGGAAATATCAATGGCTATCCCAATGCGGCTGCAGGCAGTGAAACCTTTGACATGCTGTTGATGAAATTCAATGTGTCAGGAACCAAACAATAGCTGCTAAAAAGGGTAACGATTCGGCCACGAAAGAATACAAAGAGAAAAAACTTTGTGAACTTTGTGTTCTTAGTGGCTGAGTCCTTACTTCAAATCAATCAGAGCCAGTTTTTCTATTTGATGAGCGCTTGATTATAAACCCCGAAAGTAATCGCCAAATAAACCATAATCCCTAATAAATCGTTTGCGGTCGTTATGAAAGGACCTGTCGCCAGGGCAGGATCCAGGCGAAAACGTTTGAGCCCCATGGGAGCGATTGTTCCCAATAATGCGGCAAGACAAATCACCACCAATAAGGCAAACCCCGTACTTACGCCCATTCGGACTTCACCCGTCAAACCCCATGCGGAAAAAGTCAAAATCGTCGCGCAAATTATGCCATTCAGAAAGCCCACCCGTAACTCTTTCCAGGTTCGTTTGATGATGTCAAAGTGACTTAATTCTCCAGTAGTGAGTCCTCGGACAACCAAGGATGAAGACTGGATGGCAATGTTTCCGCCCAGTGCTGCGATCAAGGGAATGAAATAGGCGGCTTGTGGCAAACTTGCGAGCGAATGTTCATAGCGGCTCATCACCATGGCGGCAAGCAGTCCGCCTCCTAAACCTAAAAGCAGCCAAGGCAAACGGTCCCTGCTGGCACTAAAAACGGAGGGTTCTAAAACTTCTTCATCTCCGGTTCCAGCAAATTGTCCGATATCTTCTTCATATTCTTCATGTAACACATCCATTAAGTCATCGCTGGTGATACGTCCTATCAATCTGGAGTATTTGTCCACAACAGGAACTGTGGTCAAATTATATTCTTGCGCCAATCGCACTACGTCCTCCTGATCCTGATTCACATTGACCGAAATCACCTTCGCTTCCATCAGATCCTTGATCGGCCTTTTTAAATCCGCAAGAAAGAGTTGTGCCAGCCTGACTCGTCCTACCAGATGATGAAATTCGTCAACCACATAAATCGCATAAAAACGTTCCAGGTCTTTTTCCTCACAATAAACACGAATCACCTGAATTGCCTGTTCGACGGTAACGCCCAAGCGGACCGCAATCACATGGGGGTCCATAATCCCACCCGCACTTTCTTCGTCATACTGGAGCAATGAGGTGATTTCCTGGCGTTCTTCTTCAGGAAGAATGTCCAAAACCTCACTGGCTTTCTTATCATCCATTGCTGAAACGACATCAGCCGCATCATCCCGATCCATATCTTCAATCAAAATACCTAGCCGTTTCAAAGGCATTTGTTCAATCAAGTTCTCTAAAACAGGAGTATGCTGATGTAGGTACGTCAAAACTTCTGAGGCAAGATCGTGACTGAGTTGTTCAAAAACTGTCACTTGATGCTTCAATTTTAACTGAAGGAGGCTAGACGCAATTTCCGAAGCTCCCAAGTCCGCTAATAAACCTCGAAGAGCCTCCGGTTTCTGGGCATTAGCCAGTTTTTTAATCAATTTTGAATATGTGTTTTTATTGGTTTCTACATGAGGCATAATTACTCCTGGTCGTTCGGAAAGAGTGCCTTTAAAAAAATTAAACATTCAATGATTTCACTTCAAGTGGAGACTTTTCCTTGGGTAATCTTCTGTTTACCAGAAGATCATTGTAATGTACTATAGGGCGGTAACAGATCAAATTGTCAAGTAAATTTAATCACTTATGTGAGAGATACAGGATAAGTACCCGATCAAAAGTTTTTTAACATAAATTAAAATGTGCTAGAGTAGGAATCTTCATTTATTCTTTACGATCTCATATAATGGACCCCATATTTTAGACCAGTATTTAAGGTGAAAAATCTTGTAAAAAACGCTGAGTTCTGGAAGCCTTCAGTTCCGTATCAATTTCAGAAGTCAAAGTAACGAATCACCTTCAAGAGAGAATAGACTATGGAAAGTAAAAGAAAAGTTCATAGTGCGTCCTTTAAAGGGAAAGTGGCCTTGGAAGCGCTTAAAAAGAAATAAAAGGACAGCCACTTATTTATCTAGAAATAAAAGGACAGCCACTTATTTATCTTGCCAAATAAAAGGACACTTATTTATCTAGGAAATAAAAGGACAGCCACTTATTTATCTTGAATAAAAGGAAAATAAAAGGACAGCCACTTATTTATCTAGGAAATAAAAGGACAGCCACTTATTTATCTTGAATAAAAGGACAGCCACTTATTTATCTTGCAATTGAAAATCGGATAGCTAGTCTGCTGACAATAAGGAATCCAATTTAGGGAGTAGGGTATGACGCAATCAAGAGAGCAGCATGTGTCCTTAGAAAC
>JBBCAX010000026.1:0-4343 GCA_051382335.1 Deltaproteobacteria bacterium TL4 | reverse complement strand
CTAATAGTTCATGGTACTCATTACCTTAGGAACACGGTTTGTTCGCTGTTTGCTGGCTGGTTTCCCGCCAGTGCCGCATGATCGGTTCCATAGCATTGAAAGCCAGTGGCTTTCCTATAGGGGACTTTCACCCCATCAGATCACGCCCATGCTGGGCGTACCCAAATTGATTGACCTGAACATGACCACCGCCGCCTTTTCTAAAGTTTATCAATAAGTTGAGAGTGTTCGCCCTTCCCAAGCTCATAGTTGTGGTCATGTCAGGTCATCATGTGCGTTATGCACATAAATTGTAATTGAAGATAAGGATTATGAAACCCAAAGTTTATATTGAGACATCCATACCAAGTTTTTATCACGAAATGAGGCCAGAACCAGAAATGGTGGCTAGACGAAGTTGGACACGGGAATGGTGGGATGGCCATTTAAATGATTATGACGTTTTCACAAGTGAAGCTGTCATTGAAGAGCTTGAAAGTGGAACATTTCCTATACAAAAAGAAGCATTGGATTTAATTGAACAATTGCCACTGTTAGAGATCAATGAGGCCATTGCCGATGCTGTAGAAATATACATTTTACATCATGTCATGCCCAATGATCCCATTGGAGATGCATTGCATCTTGCCATTGCATCCTTTCATAAATGTGATTTTCTGCTAACATGGAATTGTCAGCATTTGGCAAACGCAAACAAATTTGGCCATATTCGGCGTATTAATGCAATTCTAGGTTTTTTTGTTCCTATGTTAGTCACCCCACTGGAATTATTAGGAGAACTCTAATGCCCACAAAAGACGATCCCACAATCACAGCAATTCGTGACGCTCGACACAAAATTTCAGTTTCGGTTGGTCACGATCCTCGTAAGTTGGTTGAACACTATCAACAACTTCAGAAAAGGCACCCAGATAGGTTAGTGTCTCAGGATATATCATGTGTTTCCGAAAATGAAGATGCCGCATAACCAGACGTTAGAGGGGATGTGAGGGACTGCCGCTTTTTCAACATTTTTTGATTCATTTTGAGGTGTGTGGCTTTTACGGAGACCTTGTTCCCCCACCCCCCTCAACTCTGCGTTATGCCTAACATAAAGGCAGACAGCAGCTACAAATCCAATTACATGAGAGATAAAAGATGGATAACGTAAAGGCACAATTTTACCATGCCCAGGCTATGAAGTTGGATTTAAAAAGAAAGTGGCAATCTATGGCTGTGTGGCCCATCGTTTATCGTTTTGGAAATCGAGTCAAAATAGAATTTGAATATTGTTTTAGAACGTACAGAATTGATCTTTACATTCCTTCAATTAAATTGGCGATTGAGGTTGATGAACATTTTCATGAGTGTCAGCAGGAAGAAGATACGATTCGAGAAAAACAAATTATTGAAGGTCTTGGTTGTGAGTTTGTTCGTATAAAAGTTCGGGGTTCCTCTGAGATGTCATTCTTCGAACAAGTTGCTTACGCCTGTGATAAAATTCAGGAGAAAATTGATCAACTAAAGCTAGTAGATTGGAGCATAGTATCTAGGAACGTTCGCCTAATATATCCATCACAAAATACAGGGTATAGTGAGGCTCACCTTCAGACATTAGAAGAAAATGAGATTCCAAAACTCGTTGAAGAAATGATGAAAGATCTTGATGCCTTGGGGATAGAAGTATTAGAGGAAATGGGGCCAGTAACTCCTAGTAATGGAGAACTAGGATTTTCTATTCAAATGCCAGCTATCAAGTTCTGTGTTAGTATTAGAGCAAATCAAACTACTAAATTATTAGTCACAGAATATTCTGAGAACATACTGATTAAATTAAATATTACTCTTGATGGTCCTAAAAGGGGAAAGGTTGATTATTGGGTCATAAATGAAATGAAAGGAAGATTTGATGCTGATACAATTGTGGAAAATTTGGGCATCTATAAACAACTACTGGATAGTTAGTATTTCAATCCCTATATGATGTTTTAAATGATCCAATATTTAAGGCCAAGGCCGAATCGGGTAGGTCGCGGTTTTTCTCCGCCACCTCCCACACCACCGTACATGCGGCTCCGCATACGGCGGTTCCCAAAGAGTGTCGGACCGTAGTCGGACACGTTAAGTAACAAATCTCAACGTCGCGTTTCTGTATCTTGGGCCAGTCACCATTTCTCATCTCCACCGGTCGGCTTCATTGATGCATAGAACGGTTCAGGAGAATACGCTCTCCCGGGTTAGGCCCTTCACCATATCCCTTCCATTACGATGGGCGTTGGGTTACTATGGCCGATGCTGACTTCTGATCGCCTTCACGACAGATTACTCTGCCATGCGCTATCGGAATGAACTTCCAATCGCCTCGCAATCAGATTTCTACCCTCGTTCTTTCAGGAAAGATAACGACTGCATGTCAAGAATCTGACACTCAAGGATCAGAGTCTGACACTGAAGCCTCAAATTCTCTCTCTAATGGTTCATGGAGGATGCCCGATGAGTCCGCCCTGCACAAGCGCACCTGGATGGCGTTTGCCACAAGTGTTGACATATGGGGCCGCCAGTTACTATCGCAAGTATAAAGTAACTTAATGTTGATTGCCAAAACTATTGCCAAATACGAACCCGTTTCCATGCTGGTACAAAGTAGGGACTTGGTAACAGCGCAATCTTTATTAGCCGCGCTTCCAGCAACGCCCCATGCGGTCGATTTAGTGGTCTCACCCCTTGATGATTTGTGGATGCGTGACACGAGCTGCATCTTTGTGGTAGACAAAAACAATCCTACCAAGAAAGCGGAACCTCCGATTTCGCCTTTCCTGTTTATTGATTTTCCCATTGATCCGCATATAATGCCGCCAAAAGTGCTGTTTTCATTTTGCTGATAATACGGCGTCCCTTTGTTCCGGTGTATTCACGTTTTCTAATTGAAGTCGCAATGTTTTAGCGAGGCTTAAGTGCTGAACTGTGTTGATTTGCAGAAGTCTTTGCAGCGAGTAACGTTGTTCCATCATCTTATAATGTAAGACGAAGCGCATTCGCGGTTCATAAATAGAAGCTAACGGTTCAACACCTCCGGTTTCCTGAACAAAGGTTGTCGCCAATTTCAGGGGGTTTCGCTGTTGGATTAAGGTATCCAGGAGCTCCCTTTGGAGCCGGGCAAGATCACAGGCAACGATGAGCCAGGCTGCATGAGCGTCGCTCTCCATTACGGTCAACAAGCCTCCTAAGGGGCCACACTCCCGAAAACGATCCAGAATGACCAAACTCCTTAATTCTGAGGGGAGGGATTCACACGTTGAGGCAGAATAACAGGCGGATGTCACCTGGGGATGCTGTTTCAAAAGATCAAAGAGAAAAGAAGCATGAGGGCCATGTCCATAATCCAACCACGCTTTGTCCACTCCCATTCTACGGGACTTTCCGCCTATCAAGACCGCGGCTTTTAAAGGGATCGTACTGAGGCAATAAGCTTTTAACCGATCCAATAAAAAGGGAATCACCTCTTCGAGCGCATCTCTTGAAAATGCTATTTTTTTCCCAAGGATCTCATTGATGCGTTGAGCCTGTGCCTCTGTAGGCGTTAAATAGGCCCAGACTGAGGACGGACGAGCCTCCGATTGTTCCCAGTGGAGTGCTTCGGGAACGCCCTTTTCAGGGTGAACTAACACCACCTTGGGAAAAGAACTTGCTTTAAAACCTTCCAATAGAAGGAGATCCGCATTACAATTGCTTTGCAACATTAGGGGATCTATTGTACCTCGCATCTGTAAGGACCAATGGGTTTCCGTATAAATTGAGGCATGTACCGCGCCCGCGTCAAACTGCCGGGTGGTGTCCTTGCCTTTCGCGCCAAAGGAATGAGGATGCCCCGCATGTTTCAGGTAAGCAGGTTGATAGCCTTCTTTTATCAGGAGCGGAATCCATTTTTCGATCAAAGTGGTTTTTCCTGAACCCGAATAGCCGATGATATTAAACACAGGAAGTTGTAAATTTTCTAACATAACCATCGTTTATGAAAATGATTCGGCTCCTAAATTTTTCAAGCTGTGCAGGTGGTTTGAAAAATAATCATGAAAACCACAAAATAAATGATTTTTTAATAAATGAATTCCTCCGTGAAACCCTATTTTGCAGATTTTCTTTTGTGTTTTTAGTGTTTTTCGTGGTTTAAAAAAGGTACCTGCACAGCTCGAAAATTTACAGCAAGAACTGGGAAATGAGTAACGTGGGTCACACCGTTTTCCAAACAAAAATATTTTTTGCGATTTCCTGAGCCAGCGCCAGTTCGGTATGTTCATATTTGATACAAAAGGCCGGACTTTTACGATGGACGGTGACTTGAACTCCAGGATTAAGGCCAAAAC
>JBBCAX010000025.1:0-64972 GCA_051382335.1 Deltaproteobacteria bacterium TL4 | reverse complement strand
CCTCCTTAAGTTGAGAAAGATTATTTGTTGTTTTGTCTCCTCTTTCTCTGGAGGACTCTTTGCTACTTTAGGTTGATTTTTTTTTGTTTTAATGGGTCAACCTGTTAGGTGGCCTGTAAAACATGCCCTACTCAGGCTGGTTTAAAACGTCAAATTGATAAATCCCATAAAGGCCTGCGGCCAGATAGATTTGATTTTGATAGAAGGTTAAACGATCGGGCCAGCCGTTGAGGGCAAAAAAGGATTCCAACCGGGGGTTCGTGGGATCCGTGACATTGATCATGAGAAGTCCACCATAGACACTAAAAAAGACTTGTCCGTTTTGAGCCGCTTTAAAATCCGCCCAGCTATCCAGGTTCAAGCGTCCCAAAGTGACCAACTCCGGAGATTGGCTATCTAACACAGAAAATAAGTTGCTCTGTCCTGACAGGTAATCAACATGACTGACCAGAATATGCCCTGTCCCATCTAACAGAACCTTGTTGACCCATTGGTTATTAAATCGCTTTACTCCTGTTAAGATCGCTCGATCTTCCTCAAGGCGTAAGGCGTTAACCGAAGTTTCCAAGCCTTGTTCTCCCCAAAGTTGATCTTGCGTGATCAGCTGTTTTCCTTGCGCATGGATCAATTGGCCTGGAATGTTGATCGGTTTTGATATTTGCGGTTGGTTTGGTTGAGTTAAATCAATTTGAGTCACATAGTATTTAACAAACCCTCGTCGATCGTTCTCAGGTTGAAACGGTACTTTGTAATTATAATAAACCACGTTACCTTCTGACAAAACGGCCACCGCTTCTTGTTGAGAATCCATGCTCAGTTTCTTAACAAACTGAGGTTGGGAAGGGTTTGATAAATCCAGAATCAGTAATTCATGCTGAGTCCAGGTGTGATATTGTTCCCGTTCATACGTAATTTCTTGGGTTGGGACTGTAATCAATCCCACTTCCTGGCACTGGGTGGTGAATAGGACTGAATTATAAGCACACCACTGAATTGCTCCAGTACATTGCTCCGGTTCCACTGTCCCATCCAGGTAAATTAGCTGTTGGCAAAAGACTCCTCCGGCATAATAGGTATAGGAACATTGGTTGCTGCTGGTTCCCGAACTGTTGGGCGTTCCCGGTTTTATTTCAGTGGAAGGTGTGGTTGTCCCGGATGGGGTGCCGGAAGTGGCATCGGTCGCAGAAGAGGCCGTATTTTTTATGGTTCCATCCAGAAGAACCGGACCCGTAGAAGTGTCCATCATTCCTCCATTCACAGCCGGTTCCTGTCCGTTACAAATTTCTAAATTGATGACAGGTGATTTCTGTGGTACGGGATAAATCGAGCGAACTCGGATTTTCCCTTGCAGTTCGCTATGATTCACTGAGTTGACAAAAACCACGGCTTGATTGAGAATCAATGTTTGCGAGACGCTTCCCGGATAATACCCTGGAGCCACATCCGATGCAGCGCTTCCTGAAGCATCAGTTGCGAGTTCTGCTTTGGTTTCACGTTTTGTGTTAAGGGAGCGAACCTTCTGTTCCGCGCCTGTCGTGTTGATGGTGGGACCAACCGTGTCAACCCTCGGAGTGTTCATAAAAAGTTCCTTGTTCGCGTAAGCATAAGCTCCTCCAGGAACTAATTCCGTGGTTGTCACATTGCCGGTTTTGACAGGTTGCGTCGGTCGCTGAAAATCCCAGACATCAATTGCGGTCTGCCAGGTTTCCTCTTTCCATTGTTGTTGAACCGTCACTAACAAGTTTCCCACTTGATAGCTTTGTGCCAGTGAGGGGATGGAGACTACCGCCTGCGGGATGGCCAAATCCGCATCTTCTGTCAGACTTACGACTTGGAGTTGATCTTGTGAAGATGCCATCATGCTGTCATAAGCCAGCCAATAATCATAGGTTGCGCGTTTTCGCCGAATTCCGTAGTCTCCGATCACAAAAAATTGAGAATAATCTGGTGCCAGTTCCACTGCTCCTAAAGCACTGGGATCGTCAGGATTTGAGGTATTAAAGAAGCTTAATTTACTTTCAGACAAATTAGCGGTCGTGGAAGCTTGAGAATCCGCCAGGAAAGTCCGACGGACGGCGCTGTCATGCAGCATCACGCCACGCCGGGTCAACGTGGTTGCGGAAAAGGTGAAGATTTGCACCCCTGAGGTGTATTGATAACCCGTCTCCTTACTCCATCCTGAAAAGGGCAGGAGAATCAGACCTGTTTCGGGGACGCCCTGGTCCGTCGTGATCTGAGTCGCGTTTTCTAACACGGAAAACGCACGATCATCCCAGTTGGCCTCAGACCAACTCTGCTGCAAGCCTATTTCGGCACGGGCTAAAAGCGGTGTTTTATTCTTCAAATCGGTCACATCGTATAAACTGACCGCAAGATTGACACCCTTTTCATCATTTTTTCCAATGCCTAGCAGACGCGTTTGGTTGAAGGCCGGTTGAAAAAAGTCATTCCACCCGGATACAATGAATTCCGAATGTTCTGTGATTTTACCCTGGGCATCCACTTCAAAGGTATGAAAGGGATCTTTACGAAGATAGGTCACAAAAAAAGCTTTTTCTCCCATAAAAAGGGTAGCGAATAAACTCTGCTCTGGAGCGAAAGACGCCATATCCAACGCCTTCAGGCTTTCCAGATGACTCGCGTCAAAAGTTTGCAGATGGTTTTCCAAGCCTTTTCCTGTCCACCCTGAGGAAACGACTCTGAGGACCGTCCCTTCAATATTCAGATTGTGTTTGTTTTGGACCAGTCCCGCTACTTGGGCAGAACCACTTTCTTTCATTGATCCTCCCGCATCCGAGATATCAATCACGGTGACTTCCGAATAATAACGATTGGTTTCCCATCGATTACGGGCAATGAGTAAGCGGGCTGGCGTCGCTTGAATGACACTGACATACCCTCCCAAATTGAGAGAACTCGCGGCTTTCAATTGGCCTGAAGATGAGAAGGCATAGCTTTTAACCAAGGTCTCCTGCGCATTATTGGAGACCACAAATAACGCGGACTGGTTGTCACTTCGGGTTAAGCGGCTTGAGGAAATAATACCGGCGACCGTTTCTTGCTGGAGGAGTTTAGGTTGGGATGGCTTACTGACGTCTACCACTAAAATTACGCCACCTCCATAATAATTTAATGCCGCCAAGCGGTTGGTTCCGTCTTCCATAATCCCTTGATACTGGTTCCAATGATTCAATAGCACCAGAAGGGTGTTTCCTACCTGGTACATTTCAACCGGAGACCCCGTTATGCGCAATCGTCCTACGATTTGAGGATCCGTGGGGTTCTTGAAATCAATGATTTGTAAGCCACGGTATGCATTCAGATTGAAAATCAAGCCGTCCGGAGAAACCCGATAAATATCGCCTTCTTCCACGCTATCCGTCTTGGTTTCCGCACTTCCTGCGGCGTCATTTCCTGCCACTCCTGCAGCGGGCAGAGTCCCTCCCTCTGAAACCGTATTGCTCTTGACGTCATTACTGACCGCATTCACCAGCCCACTTCCGTTAGGCACTCCTGTCAGATCAAGGGCCTCATTTTGAGTGTCCTCTAAGGAAACATTCCGATTTTCTGCCGATCGAAATTCAAACTGACCAACAGCAGGGGTTGGTTGCATCGGCATTGGGGACGTTTCCTCCTTGATTTTAGGAGGCACCGGTTGGTTTTCTTCAGGATTGTAAAGGTTGGGGTCCTGGTTGAGGTTCTGAGATTCGTTACCCCCTCCGGAGTTCGAAACAGTCTCCGCTGAGACTCCAATAACGGAAGCATCAGCGGAAGCATCCAACGCCTCCTGGTTTTGATTGCTTTGTAGGGTGGTTGTTGGCGAATCCTCCACAGGTGAGGCTTGCTCCGTTTGCTTCAACTCATTACAAGCATTAACAAAGCTTAACAAGATTCCAATAAAAATTATTTTCAGGATCAGGTGAAGTCGCTGGGATCTCATGATGTGTCTCCTTGGGTCCATGATTCTAATGAGTCGCTGTTGCAGAACAGGAAAATGAAGGGTGGGCTAGCACCCCCTTTGAAGGTCGCAACAGCGGGCGTTTTGATTTGATTATAAACCGATTAAGCTTTGATGTAAACATTTTTTCCGTGTTAATCCTGGCCCACAGGGCATTGATTTTTTCCAGCAATCAACGGAAATTGTTGATGTTGGATGTTTTGATCTCAATGACTATTCTTTTCAACCCTGACTGGAACGCCATTCAAGACAGCGTTTCCGCATAAGGGATCAATCATGGCGTCATCCGTAATATCGTTGATACTTACGCCTGCGTTTTGCTGCGCCACTCGCAGTTGAATGCCTTCACGGTCATGCCCCCACCCGTGAGGAATGCTGATAACTCCGGGCATAATGTTCTGATCGATTTCAGCCTCAATTTCAAGAAAACCGACTCGTGAGCTGACACGAAGGGCATCTCCCTGGTGAATCCCTCTTTTCTCCGCATCAGTGGGGTGAATTAATGCGGTGCAACGATTTTTGCCCTTAACTAGACGTTGGCTGTTATGCATCCAGGAATTGCATGTACGAAGATTTCTTCTGCCAATGAGGAGCAGATCCCATTCCTTCTTGTTTTCTGTATTTGTTGAAAATTGTGCCAGTCTGACTTTGGCTCGTTCCAGTTCCTGGAGCATGACCTGCGGAACAAGCGGAATGCGTTTGTTTTTGTGAAAGAGTCGTTCCGGCATGCAGGGTTCCAAGGGACCCAAATCGATTCCGTGGGGTTCTTTTTTGAGTTTTTTAAGATTAATTCCCTGACTCAGGGGATTCCCTTTATCTCCATAGGGACCAAAACGAAGAAGCAAATCCAGAACAGGATCCGGAAACAAATGTTCCATCGTTTTCTGACTCAAACGTTTTGTCAGTTGATGCAATGGCGCTTTGGTCGTCATGCGCCTTTGAAGCTCAAGGCATATCTCCCAATCATGTTTTGTATTCGGCGGAGCCTGCAAGGCGGCAGGAGAGTATTTGGCTGTGTTATGTACTGCCAACGCATGAAAGACGATGTCATAATGTATCCGTTCCAACGGCGAAGTTGGAGGAAGGATGATGTTGGCATGTTTGGTGGTTTCATTGATATAAAAATCAATGGCAACCATAAATTCCAAAGATGCAAGGGCTTTTTCAAGTTGACGACCATTAGGTGTTGACAGCACGGGATTTCCCGCAATCGTAACCAGCGCTTTGATTTGCCCCTTGCCTTCGGTCAGGATTTCCTCGGCCATTGTCGCGACTGGAAATTCCCCCGCAAATTCGGGCAAATTCCGAACTCGGCTGTAACGTCTCGCATAGTGTCCCTGTTGCCCAATCATTGCGGTCAGCTTTAAGAGATCTATTGCGGGTTTCGTAAACAGGGCACCTCCAGGCCGATCCAAATTCCCTGTAACGATGTTGAACACAGTAATCAGCCATTGCGTAATGCTCCCAAATTCTTGAACCGATACGCCAAGCCTGCCATAGCATACCGCAGAAGCGGCCCGAGCAAAATCACGCGCGAGTTGACGGATGTTTTTTGCAGAAACGCCTGTAATGGCTTCCACTTTTTCAGGAGGAAAGTGAAGTACCCATGCTTGAACCGTTTCCACGCCATCGACAATAGAAGCCAAATGGCCTAATTGGCTCAATTTTTCGTCAAAAACCGTATGAAGAAGCGCTAACATCAAATAGACATCAGTTCCTGGGCGTATATAAAAGTGTTGGTCTGCCAAATCAGCTGTTTGGGTATGACGGGGATCGACAACAACCAACTTCCCTCCTCGCTGCTGAAGCGCTTTGAGTCGATTGGCAATATTCGGGGCCGTCATCATACTTCCATTCGAAGCTAAAGGATTTGCCCCCAACATGAGAAAAAAATTGGTTCGTTCTACGTCGGGTATAGGGATACAAAGTTGATGTCCGAACATAAGGTAGGAAACAAATTGATGAGGAAACTGATCCACCGTTGACGCAGAATAGTGGTTGGCTGTCTTCAAGCTTTGCACCAATGCAGGGGCAAATAATGAGGCACCCAAGCTGTGGACATTCGGATTTCCCAAGTAACTTCCAACCGCGTGTCTTCCGTATTTACCTTGTATCGCCTTAAGCTGATGACTCACCTCCTCAAAGGCTTCATCCCATTCCATTTGTTCCCAGCCCTGTTGAGTTCGACGGACAGGATATTTCAAGCGGTCAGGATCCTTTTGAAGGTCTTCCAACGCTGTTGCTTTGGGGCAAAGATAGCCTTGACTTAACGGATCTTTTTGATCTCCACGAATCGAAACAATCTGATTGTCCTTAACTTGAATTTCAAGACCGCAAGTTGCTTCACACAAGTTACAATTACGGTAATAAGTTTGTTCTGATTTTTCGTTCGACATAGATTTACTCTTTTTGTGATTGATTTTGGGCTATCCACCTGATTTTACGTTGGAGACTATTCAGCTTTTGCCTTTGTCTTCCTGGAAATCGACTGGATTCCTGCCCTTGGTATGAAACCTGTTGTTCCGCATGTGGCGGTGAGGTAAGGGTCCACGAAGTTACGTTTGAGGAGAGCTATAAGTCCAAACTGTAAATGGTTAGTTAGTGTTTGAACGGAAAGTGTCTAATGCCAGCATTTGTGACAGTTAGAAGCGATTCATCACAATCGAAGATTGGGCTGTTCGGTGTTAGCGATTAGGTATTCTCAGGATTTTCCCCCAACACCTAATACCTAAAGGCAAAAACCTTAAAATCTTCATTTGGAGATATGATCCTTCATCCCTTGTAAAATCTGACTTCGAAGAGTTTTCGTTCAGACACTGGTTAATCTTTCCATGCGTTTATCATCTCAATGAGGGGCGATTGTGGTGATGACGGAATGATCACTTCATAGATTTCATCTGCCGCCCCAAGAACGTCGATGGGCGGCTCATAACCTATCATTTTTGCGGTTTCCAAATTGATCGCGATTTGAGGCGGACTTTTGAAAATTTGACTCAGGGCTCGAGGTTTTGCACCATTCAGTATCTTTGCAATCGTTTCCGCGTAGAAATGTCCTACATACAAAAATTGATATTCAGCCATACTCAATAAAACTCCGCTTTTGACATGTTCTGTTCCTATTTGTGAAAAAGTAGGTATTTTGTAGGCCATAAGGGGGGTGATGAGATCCGAGATGTTGGTTTTTGAAATGCCTCGGTGTGTGGTGATATATAACGCATCAATTTCAGGAGCTAGTTTTTGATGACACTTGTAAATGTTCTCTTGAGCCTCGGCTTCAGTGATTTTGGAAAACTGTGCATGACAAGGAATCACTTTGAAGCCATTGCCTTTGGCTAATATCTCAACAATATTGACCGCCGCATAGCTTCGTCCTTCTACGGTGTCTTCATAGACTAGACCCAGTCTTTTAAAACTAAAAAGGTTATAGAAAATTTGTAATTGTCTTGCGTAACGGTTAGGATCCACACGCGCATGGATGTGATCATATCCGGAGTCCTCAATGCTTTTGATGATCTTTGCTGAAACAGGATCACTTGTAGACAACACCATGGTAGGCACAGAGTGTTCATTGTTCGATAAATCTTGTCCTGCCCAAGTTCCAAACGCAAGCATGAGGTCCAGTTCATGACTTTTTAAACGTGCGATGGCATCCGTTTTAATTTTTTCCCGCGTGACATTATCCCAATTCGAATCATAGAACGCATCTTCAACAAATTCAATAGAATCACTGGAAACTTCTTTGGCCAACCACAACCATAAGTCTTTGATATTATTAGCATCTTGTATGTCTGGAAGTTCTTTGGACTCAATCCATGACATTTCCATTAAGGCTTTAATCACAGCCTTGAACACTGCCAGATAATCGGTGTAAGAGCCTCCTTGATAATACCCAATTCTTCGTTTTTGTTCCATTTTTGTGGGTTTTGAACTGAAGAGATCATCTTCACTAGCGTGGATTTCCACCGCAAATAATAAGACAAGAAACAAATTAAGTATCAATAACCATTTTTTCATAAATGAACTCCAAAGAAAATGATAGTAACGTTGAGGTGATGTTGTCATTTTGAAGACGTTGAAACTCAGCTTATCGTAATGACAAACCTCAGACTGGTTTTCTAAAACTTAAGACCTAATAACTCGCGAACAAACGCATCGTAGTCGTCTTTTGCTACGTTTTTTAAATTAGACGCAAAGATCGTTTCTTGACGCTGTAAGGCTTTACTGAACTCGGTGCTGGTTCTAATAATCGTTGGAATAAAGTAATCTTTGTATATAGTTTGAAGCCTTTCGAGTGTTTCTGCCGCAATTTTTTCACGTTTGTCATAGCGAGAGAATAATAATTTAATTTTTGGAATAGGTAAGCCAAAAGTTTCACAAATCGAATTCAATTCCTGTAAAGTCAGATCCGCCCCTTTAAAAGAAAAAGGATCCCCCCAGACAGGGATCACAATCATTGTGGCTGCGCATATCGAAGAAATAACGGCGGCGCCGAGAGAAGGAGGGCAGTCGATGAGGATCAGATCAAAATGATTTTTTCGAAGTTCCTCACACACTTGCCGAACTGCGTTTTTCTGGGCAGCAGGACTGGAGAGACTCATATCCAGCAACGCGTTTTGCAAGGAAGAGGGGAGAATGTAAAGAAATTCATCCACTTGTTTGACGGCGCCCATCACCTGTTCCGCAGGTTTTTGCCAGATATCATAAAAGATAGGTTCTTCTTCGTCAGGGGTTTGATCAAAAGCATGTGATGTTGAGCCTTGTGCGTCAAGATCCAAGATACAGGTTTTAAAACCATATTGAGCTGCACGGCTTGCTGTTGTGATCGTACAGGTTGTTTTACCGATGCCCCCTCGAAGATTGATGTTTGCTATTATTCTAAAGGCATAGGGATATCCGCATTGCTGCAAGTGCTGCTTTACCACTTGAGGCGTTAGAGTGATTTTGTTTGAAGAAGATTCTGAGGAAAGTTTGATTTTAAGCTTTTTACTCAGTTTGGTACTGCTGCAATTCAGCAGTTGAGCCATTTCTTCAAGGGTTAGTAAGTATTGGGGTGTGTTACTTGTCTTCATGGCTTTCTTTGGGTTGACTAAGATGAGGTGGAAATAGAATTTTATAATTCTCAATGCTGGCTAATGTGTAACATGATTTTAAAAAAAATCAAAAGAACAATCGACATTTGAAAAGTAACGACTTAAAATGTCTCTTGATTTGTTCAGCACGACCATTCAACATCAATCATCAATTCGCTTATGAATGAACAGAAAAGTACCTCCTGGTTTCAAAATCCCAAGCCTAAGCCCAAAGCACCGATTCGAATGTTTCTTTTTAACTCGGCGGGGCTAGGCGCCGTCTCTTTTTTTTCAATGGTGAATGCGCTTCCTTCTCATTTTGACATTTTTGTGGCGCAGTTACCTGGCAGAGAAAATCGGTTTTCAGAGCCTCCTTACCTCCATCTTTCGAACTTGATTGATGATTTGGGCGAAGTCATCATTCCTTTATGTGATCGTCCCTTTCTCTTCTTTGGGCATAGTATGGGCGCGTTAATCAGTTTTGAACTAACACGATACTTACGTCGACGCAATCACGTTCTTCCCCTTCAGTTGTTGGTTGCCGCACATCGTGCACCCCATCTTCCCAGAGGGTTTCCTCCTTTGCACAACCTTTCTGAAAAACAATTATGGGAAGAACTTCGGTTATTGGGAGGAACCCCAAAGGAAGTACTGGCTAATGCGGAACTTATGCAAATGATCACACCAACGATACGTTCCGATTTTCAAGTGTGTGAACGATACCGTTACATGAATGAACCGATCCTTGATTGCAGAATTTCGGCTTTTGCTGGAAAGGAGGATGCTCGGGTCCGGCCTGCAGAAATTGAAGCATGGCAAGAGCACAGTACCAAGAAAGTCAATTTTTATGTTTTTCCAGGAGGACATTTCTTTCATAAGGAAAACTTTGAGTCTTTCCACGAAAAGCTGTTGTTGGAATTGGCCGAATATGCAACGCCGTCTCATCTGTGAGCCCTTAAACGGAAAACTCACTCATGATGCGCATAGTAAGTCGTGACTATTTTTTCGAGGATCGGATGCCACAAACATTACAAGCACTTAAAGTGTTGTTCAGAAGGAGACCATTCAGCCCCTCTTCGTGGGCTCAACTCGTCGTTTTGTGCGGCTGTCTGATGTGTCTGCTCACTACGAACGCAAGCTCTGCCTTTGCTCAAGAAAAGATCAATGTGAAGCAAATGGCAAAATATCGTAAAATTTTTATGGATATCAAAGGCTATCACCATCAGGCGCTTAAACTGCTTGTCACCCAAAATATTGGACTGAGTGAGCAAATTATCACACATGCTGAAACCTTGAGTAAAATGGCAGAAGATATTTTATTGCTATTCCCCAAAGGCAGTTTGAGTGACAAATCTCGAACGCTTCCTTCCATTTGGGACAAAGAGGGGAATCTGGTTCCAGGCTTTATCAAACAGGCGGAAAATATGAAAGTGGAGGCTCGGAAACTGGCTCAAATTGCTAAAACAGGAAACCGTAGAGCCGTAAATGCCCAATTAAGAAACTTTGATTCGGAGGGCTGTCGGGGGTGCCATACCCTATATCGAGGGGGAGAGGATGAGCCTGAACTTTTTATGGATTGAAATGACAAGTACGAAGTATTGAAAAAAATATCTTGCCAACACTGTTTCGCCCTGGATTGGGGCCGATGGAAGACCTCACTTATAATTCAGACTGATTAACCAGGAAGAAAGCTTTGTGTCTGGTCCAAGGAGGGTTTCCATGATATAGTTTCTTTGGTAAGTCATGGTTACCCAGAAGTTTTTCACGGTAGACCACTCTCTTCCAAATTTGGGTAGTCCCGTACGAAGAACCGCTTTACTGGTTCCTGAAATCGCATAGTTGATTCCCAAACGGTATCCCAGTCCGTTTTCCTCACTTTGGCTGATTCCCAATAGATACCACGAGGAGGCTTCTGCCAGGAAAAAGGTATGGCCTCCTGCGTTGAACTGACTGTGATAGGTTTCCTCTGTTTGCGGGGCGACCTCAAAGGCTTTCCCATACTTAACAAACCAATACCCTCCATAGTTGGACTTTGTTTTGTTTATTCTTCTTTTTCCTACCCCTGAGACTAAGGTGAAGTCTTTTCGGATCAAGATTGACGTTTCATAGTGTTCCTGAGTGCGCGTCTCCGTTTTTTTATGCGGAACTCCTGACGTCTCAGACGTTACGCTCATATAATCCAAATTTGAGAGAACGTGATTATAGACAAGGCCCACTTTCACGGAAGTGCTCGTTTTGAATAAGGATTGTAGGTAGGTCTTGGCTAAATCCCTGGCATTGGGGGCAAAGTTCAAATCAAGGAGTGTTTCTAGTTGGAAGAGCATATTACGAAAATAGAGGTAATAATTTCCTTCTGCTTTTGTCTCATAATCGTCTGCTGAAATTCCTGGTGCTAATTTGGATCCGGCCGGGATGTCTTTTCCCTGGCGGAGGTTATATCCTGTAAAGAGCTCAAGTTTGAGCGGCATCAGGTAATAATTGATTCCTAAGCTTCGGCTTGTTTCTGAAACAGGTCCTCCGTCTCCCTCAAGAGCATAGTCATACCATAGCATTCCTAAACTGGGCGCGACCACCCATTTCCCCTCCAACAGTGGCATTTCTGCGATAAAACCTGTAAAAAAAAAGTCATCGCCGGAATTAAGACCAATGCCGAAATGTCCAGGAGTTATTGTTCCCTCCATAACGTTTGTTCTGTAGAAACGCTCAAATAATTCGTCACTGACTTTAAGGTTTTCCCGTGCACTCGTCAATCCGAAGTGGCCGCATAAGCAACAGATTATAAGAAAACATCTTTTTATCACTGTCATTTGTTATTCGCTCATGAAGGATTCAATAAGAGGTGATGTAAGTGCCTGAGAAACGCAATATTATCGAGTTTGAGGTACTCAAACTTTCCGCCCATTCTGGAAAATGATTTACAGAATCGTAAATAATAAGCGGGATGATCTTTAGGAGGTTCTCCCTCGTGCCAATTCCATGTACCGGGTTGGATATCGTTGACAATAAGGTGATAATTTTCTAAAGTCCGGTTTTGCTGTAATGCGAGGTTTCGTGCCATGGAAATCGCTTTTTCAAAAATCATGGGGGCCATCACCGCAGAGCCGACGGAAAGAAATACCCCACCTTCCAACTGAGAAACTGTTTGAGCAAAGGTCAGAAAGTCCTGGAGTGCGCAATGTCCAATCGCGGCACCGTTATTCAAAGGGTGAGTGTAGATGATATCCGCTCCAATGCCAGGGCACACACTAAAGGGAATATTGAGTTGATAGGCTGTATGCTGAATGCTATATTGCTTGAAAGGGTGAGGAATTTTCATCTCCCCGGGTTTCAGTTTGAAGGTCTCTAAGGCTTCAAGTACATTGCTTTGCTGAGAAAAAAGAGGCGTGAGCTTTGAGTTTCCAAGGCTTTGCAGGATATCTTGTCTGAGAGCTTCAGCTGTTGGAATATCGAGTTTATCGTCATGAATCATTTTTCCAACGGAGGCTCCATAGCCCAGGCCTTGTATCGATCCCATTAGGATCGCAAGGTTTAAGTAAGCGCCGGTTTCTTCCCAAATACCGAATTGCCCCTCGTGGATATAATGACTTACATTTTCTTCCGTTTTTCCTTGAAATGCCATTTCCCAATCATGAATACTTCCTGCTCCATTGGTCGCAAGGTGTTGGAGGTATCCTTTTTCCAAAAGTTGAATCACTACAGGTGCCAGCCCATTTTTGAACAGGTGGGCACCGTACGCCATCATTACCGGAGCGTTGCGTTGACGCGCTTTTTGGATGGTTTCAGCAATTAATTGAATTCGTTGATGGAGTTCGGTAGATAAGGGAGGAAGCGGTGTTTCCAGGCGGATCATTTTACTTGTATCCGATTTGGATTGCCGAGTCGCTAAAGGTTTGATAAATAGTTGATTTCTGTCTAATATTTTGAACATGGGACCTTTACTTCAAAGTGAGTACTGATTCAGGGACTGATTGTGAATGTGATAATGAATGAGACGGTCTTTTGATGATTAAATGTTTCCAAAGCTTGGAAGTATAGCTAACACCCTCTAAATAACAACTTCAAACAAAAGTAACTTCTATGAGTGAATATAATCCAGTCGAAATCGCATCAAAATGGCAAAAACAATGGAAAGAAGACGGAATCTATGACATTGATATGGATTCTGAAAAAAACAAATTTTACATGTTGACCATGTTTCCCTATCCTTCTGGGGATTTACATATCGGACACTGGTATGCTATTGCCCCCTCCGATGCCTTGTCTCGATACAAACGGATGCAAGGGAACAATGTTTTTTTCCCCATTGGTTTTGACTCTTTCGGATTGCCTGCGGAAAATGCGGCAATTAAACACAATATTCATCCTAAAGAATGGACCAAGAAAAATATCGAAAGGATGCGTGGACAGTTACGTAACATGGGAACCATGTTTGATTGGTCCCATGAAATCGTCACGTGTGAGTCTGACTATTATAAATGGAGTCAATGGTTATTTCTCAAATTTCATGAAAAAGGTCTGGTCTATCGGGAGTATGCCCCTGTTGATTTTTGTACGAAATGTAATACAACCTTGGCTCGCGAGCAAGTGGTTGGCGAAAATCAAATCTGCGAGCGATGCGATACTCCTGTCATTAAAAAGGCTTTGAATCAGTGGAAGTTGAGAATCACAAAGTATGCTGATGAACTTTTAAAGTTTGATGATTTAACGTGGCCTGATCGTGTGATCACGATGCAGACTAACTGGATTGGCAAAAGTCAGGGCGTTGAATTTGCTTTAAATGTCGATGGACATGAAAGCTTGAGTTTTAGAGTCTACACCACACGTCCAGATACCGTGTTTGGGATGACTTTTTGTGTTCTTTCTCCGGAACACGATCTAGTGACGAAGATTACCTCGGACAGACAGCGCGAAGTCGTGACGCAATATCAGGAAAAGGCTACACAAAAGAGTGAAATTGAACGTACTGCAGAAGATAAGGAAAAAGATGGCGTGTTTACCGGGGCTTATGCGATAAATCCTGTGAATCAGCAGAAAATACCGATTTGGATTGCAGACTATGTCCTCAGTTCTTACGGAACCGGCGCAATCATGGCTGTACCCGCTCATGATACGAGGGATTTTGCTTTTGCTAAGAAATATAATCTGGCCATCCCGATTGTGATTTGTAGAAAGGGCGAGGAAGACCAGAAAAATCAAGTCTTGTCAGAGGCTATGGTGCTCAAAGAAGATACCGTCATGGTGAATAGTGGAGCGTTCTCGGGCTTGGAATGGCCTGAAAGTTTCAACAAAATGGCAGACTGGATGCGGGAAAAAGGCATTGGAGAACGCCAAATCAATTATCGCTTGCATGACTGGCTGATCAGTCGCCAGCGTATGTGGGGAACTCCGATTCCCATGATTCACTGTGATCAATGTGGTGCTGTTCCTGTTCCTTTTGAAAACTTGCCTGTGGTACTTCCCGATGATGCGGATTTTAAACCGACCGGTGAAAGTCCTTTGAAATATCACTTGGGCTTCTTAAAGACCACTTGCCCTCAATGCGGCAAACCTGCTGAACGTGAAACGGATACCATGGATACCTTTATTTGTTCGTCTTGGTATCAGTACGCCTATCTGTCTCCTTATTGGCGTCAAGGTCAGCCATTAAGTCGTGAGTCCCTTCCCTTTGACGCGGATGTGATCAAAAAATGGATGCCGGTAGATCAGTATACCGGAGGGGTTGAACACGCAACTATGCATCTGTTGTACTTTCGTTTTTTTACCAAAGTTATGGCGGATATAGGGCTGATCGATTTTCGGGAACCAGCAAAACGTTTGTTTAATCAAGGGATGATCTTGGGAGAGGATCACGAAAAAATGTCAAAAAGTCGTGGCAATGTGGTTAACCCTGACGACCTAGTGAAAAGCCATGGAACGGATGTGGTTCGAACCTATTTGATGTTTTTGGGGCCTTGGGAAGCAGGAGCTCCATGGAATCCAAAAGGCATCGAGGGAGCAAGTCGATTTCTAAGAGGTTTGTGGATGTTATGCACTCAATCCTATCCCGTCTTGCCAGAGGGGCCTGATCCAGAAGTGTCACAAACTCTAAAGAAAACTCTGCATCAAACCTTGAAAAAGGTAACGCTGGATTACGAACAATTTAAATTCAATACCGCAATTGCCGCATTGATGTCTTTTCGGAATGTTTTGAAAGAGAACGTCAATCAGGTGGGACAGTGTGATCTACTGAGTGAGTGTTTTGACACTTTGATCTTAATGCTGGCGCCTATCGCTCCGCATCTTTGCGAAGAGCTTTGGATGCGGTTTCATCACGGAGCAAAAAGTATTCATTGTCAATCTTGGCCTCAATATAACGAGGAACTCGCCACTGAAGAGGTTATGACTCTAGTGGTCCAGATCAACGGCAAAGTTAGAGACCGTTTGGAAATCCCCGTTTCTTTAACAAAAACAGAAATTGAAAAAAGAGTCTTAGAAACTCAAAAAATTAAAGAATATCTGATGGATAGCGTGGTTAAACGAGTCATTGTTGTACAAAATAAATTGGTAAATATTGTGGTGTGATCATTTTTTACTGGACACTTGAGCTAAATGAGTCTATTCATCACGGTTCCCATTTTAAGGGATAATTTTTGAGATGAATAGATCGAATTTCTCAAAAATGGTGAAAATTAAAAAAGTAAAAAAAATGAATTTTTATGTTGAGTTATGAAATAGATTTGGTATAACCTCTGTCTTCATCAAATGAAGATAGTCACACCATAAACTATTGCGCTTTCGGTTGAATTCACTCCTGTTCATACAACCCCGTCTTAAGATTCTCGACCCGAGAAACAATAAGAATAGGAAAGCGTAGAAAAATTTCATTGATTAGAAAATTCACATTCAAAGTTTTTCAGGTAATAGAAGGTATAACTATGCCGACTCTAAGTCAATTGGTGCGTAAAGGGCGTCAACAGAAAATAACAAAGAATAAAACACCAGCATTGGGAGGTTGTCCTCAGAAGCGAGGCGTGTGTGTTAGAGTTTATACATCCACACCTAAAAAACCAAATTCAGCGTTACGTAAAGTAGCGAGGGTTCGTTTGAGTAATGGTATTGAGGTTACAAGTTATATCCCAGGAGTTGGTCACAATTTACAGGAACACTCCGTCGTTTTACTTCGCGGTGGACGCGTAAAAGATTTGCCGGGTGTTCGGTACAAAGTGGTTCGCGGTGCTCTCGATACCGTGGGTGTAAAAAATCGTAAAAAGGCGCGTTCGAAGTACGGTGCGAAGAACTCTTAACATAAATATAGATAGTTAATTATGGCAAGAAGACGGGCAGCTTCCAGAAGAGATCCTTTGGTGGATCCAAAATATAAAGACCTATTAGTAAGTAAGTTCGTAAACTGCTTAATGGAAAGCGGTAAGAAGGGTGTGTCAGAAAAGATATTGTATGGCGCTATGGATTTGCTCGGGCAGCGTGAGCCTGAAAGCAATCCGCTGGAGGTTTTTAGGCAAGCCGTTAATAAGGTTAGACCTGCGGTGGAGGTTAAGTCACGAAGAGTTGGAGGGTCAACCTATCAGGTGCCTGTAGAAGTTCGTTCTGCACGGAGTCAGTCTTTGGCGATTCGTTGGTTGATTAACTATGCAAATGCTAGAAATGGCAAATCCATGGTCAATAAATTGGCAGATGAGTTGTTAGAAGCTTACCATGGACGGGGTTCTTCAGTAAAGAAACGTGAGGATACTCATAAAATGGCCGAAGCTAATAAGGCGTTTGCCCACTATCGTTGGTAAAACCACATACGAGGTGAGGTTGTGGAAAAAGGAACCCGGCTGGAGCAAAGGCGAAATGTCGGTATCATGGCGCATATCGATGCTGGGAAGACAACGACGACGGAACGTATTCTTTATTACTCTGGTCGGATCCATAAAATCGGTGAAGTTCACGATGGTGCTGCAACCATGGACTGGATGGAGCAGGAGCAGGAACGCGGTATCACCATTACTTCAGCAGCGACAACATGTTCATGGAACGTAAATAACCAGGAGTACAGTTTTAATATTATTGACACTCCCGGGCATGTTGATTTTACAGTTGAGGTAGAACGATCGTTAAGAGTTTTGGATGGTGCAATCGCAGTGTTTTGCGGTGTCGCAGGTGTTCAGCCGCAGTCGGAGACTGTTTGGTGGCAGGCGGAAAAGTATAAGGTGCCACGAATCGCTTTTGTTAACAAAATGGATCGTGTCGGGGCTGATTACTTTAATGTCCTCAAGATGATGAAGGAAAGGCTAAGAACCAAACCTGTTGCCCTTCAACTCCCCTTGGGATCTGAAAGTGGTTTTGAAGGGGTTATTGATTTGCTTCGGATGAAAGCCATCTACTTTGACGAAGAGTCGTTGGGCGGGATCCTTAGGGAAGATGAAATTCCTGAAGCCTACATTTTACAGGCGTCTGAATATCATGAGAAGCTCCTTGATGCTGCCTCTGAGTTTGATGACGTCTTGATGGAGACGGTTCTTGATAACGAGAGTGTTTCTCCGGAAGAGATTGAGAAAGCGATTAGAACAGGTACACTGATAAATCAGATTACTCCGGTCTTTTGTGGAAGTGCCTTTAAAAATAAAGGGATTCAGCCATTGTTGGATGGCGTTGTGAAGTACTTACCTTCTCCGCTGGATATTCCGCCAGTCGAAGGGGTGAACCCCCATAATGGGAAGGTGGTTCGGCGAGAGGCCAGCGATGGGGAGGCCTTTTGTGCCATTGCCTTCAAGGTTGCAACCGACGCTTTTGCGGGACAGTTGACGTTTATTCGCGTTTACTCCGGGATTATCGAATCAGGGAAAGCTGTCTATAACCCTGCCGTTGATAAAATGGAACGTATATCTTCCTTGGTGAAGATGCATGCGAATAAACGTGAGGAAGTTTCGAAACTGGGTGCCGGAGATATCGGGGCAGCGATTGGATTCATTCGAACGACTACGGGACATACCTTGTGTACGAAATCCGCGCCGATAGCATTGGAACAAACGCGTTTTCCGAACCCGGTTATTGATATTGCGGTTGAGCCTAAGACGAAACAGGATCAGGACAAACTTAACCAATCATTGGAACGTCTGGTTAAGGAAGATCCTTCCTTTCATGTAAAGGTCGATCCTGAAACGGGACAGACCATTCTTTCGGGGATGGGAGAGTTACACCTTGATGTGATAGTCGATCGGCTTAAACGGGAATTTAAAGTGGTATGTAGTGCGGGGCAGCCAAGGGTGTCCTATAGAGAGACTGTCAGTTCGGAATCCTTGGTTGAAAGGGTTTTCAATAAGCCACTGGGAGGAAAAGAGCAGTTCGCTCATTGTGTGTTAAAGCTGACTCCTTTAAAGCATGGTGAAGGGTACAAGTTTGAAAACCAAGTGGGTGAAAAAACGCTTCCCCTTCCTTTTGTCGGAGCTATCGAACAAGGGGTTCGAGAGGCCACAGAAAGTGGGGTGATAGCTGGTTATCCCATGATTGATTTGAAAGTCACGCTGGTTGATGGAAGCTTTCAACAAGGGCTTTCAACGGAAATGGCTTTCAAGGTCGCTGGAGTTACAGCACTTCAAGAGGGGATACGCCAGGCAAAACCGGTGGTTTTGGAGCCGGTGATGCAAATAGAGGTCATCGTGCCTATGGATTTTATGGGTGACGTGATTGGAGACTTGAATGCTCGTCATGGACGGGTACGAGGTATGACAGAACAGTCGGGGATGCAGGTGATAACAGCAGAGGCCCCATTAGCAAAAATGTTTGGGTATTCAACTGCCTTACGGTCCTTAACCCAGGGACGGGCGATTTATACCATGCAGTTTAGTCACTATGAGCCTGTATCACAAGATGTATTAAATTCCATTACTGGAATGTCTTAACAACAAGTGAGCAATCGCCTGACGTTACTTTTGAAGTAGGTGAGGATACTAACTCTTTGAGGAGAAACAAATGTCAAAAGAAAAATTCGAACGAAATAAACCTCATGTCAATATTGGTACCATTGGACACGTAGATCATGGGAAAACTACGTTGAGTGCTGCGATTACTAAAGTGTTGGGACTCAAAGGAATGGCTAAAGCGCGAACGTTTGATTCTATTGATAGTGCTCCGGAAGAGCGTGAACGCGGAATCACGATCGCCACCGCTCATCTGGAATACTCGACTGAAAATCGACACTATGCGCACGTTGACTGTCCAGGGCACGCCGATTATGTGAAAAACATGATTACTGGTGCGGCTCAAATGGATGGTGCTATTATAGTGGTTTCTGCAGCTGATGGTCCAATGCCTCAAACTCGTGAGCACATCTTGCTGGCTCGCCAGGTGAACGTCCCCTATTTGGTCGTCTTCTTGAACAAAATAGATCAGGTCGATGATCCTGAATTGTTGGAACTTGTTGAGATGGAAATTCGGGAGTTGTTGGATACTTACGGTTTCCCAGGGGATATCACCCCTATTATTCCTGGTTCCGCATTGAAAGTTATGGAGTCGGAGTCAACAGATCCCACTGCTGAAGAGTATAAGTGCATCTGGAATTTAATGAAAAATGTTGATGAATTTATTCCTGAGCCTCAACGAGACTTGGATAAACCTTTCCTCATGTCAGTTGAAGATGTCTTTACGATTTCTGGCCGAGGAACTGTTGCCACTGGGCGTATTGAACGTGGGATTGTAAAAGTAGGTGAAACTATTGAAATTACCGGGATAAGACCCACTCAGGCCACAACGGTTACTGGGGTTGAAATGTTCCGTAAAACTCTTGACGAGGGTCGTGCAGGAGACAATGTGGGGCTTTTGCTTCGAGGAACAAAGCGGGAAGATCTTGAGCGTGGACAGGTTTTATGTAAACCAGGTTCGATTACCCCTCATACGACCTTTAAAGCTCAGGTTTATGTGTTGACCAAAGAAGAAGGTGGACGTCATACTCCTTTCTTTACTAAGTATCGTCCCCAGTTCTATTTTAGAACGACGGATGTTACTGGTATGGTAACTTTACCTGAAGATGTTGAAATGGTAATGCCTGGTGATAACGTTGAAGTGAACGTTGAGTTAATCACCCCGATTGCCATGGAAAGAGAAGTTCGCTTTGCAATGCGCGAAGGTGGACGGACCATCGGATCAGGTGTTGTTACTGAAATCATTAAATGATTCCAAGCTTAATAAGGACGCATGGAACAAAAAATTAAGGTTCGTTTTAAGGCCTACGACGATAAGTTGTTGGACCAGACAGTGAGTGAAATTGTGCATACGGTCAAACGTACAGGCGCAAAGATTGTAGGTCCGATTCCGTTGCCGACACGAATCAATAAATATACCGTTTTGCGATCACCTCATGTGGATAAAAAATCTCGTGAGCAATTTGAAATGAGAACGCATAAACGTTTGCTGTACATTCTTGAAACGACACCCCAGACGATGGATGCTTTGATGCGTCTTGATATATCTGCCGGTGTTGATATTGCGATCAAACAAGGATAGCTCATCTTGAGCAAAGTAGGGCTACAGGAGAACCAATGGCCAAGTTGCAAGTATTGCATTTGGATAATACGTCCGCAGGTGAAATGGAATTTAGTGATTCGATCGCTGAGACTCTGTATCACCCTTACATCATCAAAGATGCGGTCGTAGAATTTCGAGCAGGGATACGACAAGGAACTCACGCGACAAAGGATAGAGGCGATGTTGCTGGAAGTAATGTCAAACCTTGGAGGCAAAAAGGGACTGGAAGGGCGCGGGCGGGGTGTACTAGATCTCCTCTATGGCGTCATGGTGGGACGGTTTTTGGGCCTCATCCCCGAGATTATTCCATAAAGATCAATAAAAAAGTTCGTAAAAAAGCTTTACAATCCGCATTTGCGGAAAAAATGCGCAACCAGCAAATCCTCATATTGGATGATCTACAACTGGAAAGTCATAAAACCAAAACCTTTAAACAGTCTTTGGACCAGTTGGGGTGTTCTGCCGCATTAGTGGTAGTGGATGATATGTCGAAAAATTTAGTGTTAGCATCTCGTAATATACCCGGGGTGCAAGTGATTACTCACCGTAGTTTAAATGTTTATCAGTTACTGCGTTATGAGAAAGTCATTATTGCTAAAGAGGCACTGGCGGCCCTTGAAAAGAGATTGCTGTCATGAGTCCATTCAATGTATTAAGAGTTCCTCATCTAACAGAAAAGACAAGTATTCAGGTTGATGAGGCCAACCAAGTGGTATTTATTGTTGACAAGAAAGCGAATAAAGTCCAGATCAAGGATGCTGTTGAGAAGGCTTTTAAGGTTTCTGTTGACAAAGTGAGGACCATCAATGTTAGTGGAAAGCAAAAACGGCTGGGTCGTCATGTTGGAAAAAGGCCAGATTGGAAGAAGGCCATGGTGACTTTAAAAGAAGGTCAATCCATTGAATATTTTGAAGGTGCTTGACCTTAACATTAAGGGAATCTATGTCGATTCGAAAATATAAACCTACATCCCCTGGCCGCCGAGGTATGAGCGGGTTTGGGTTTGAGGAAATAACCAGTTCAAAACCCGAGAGACGTCTACTTGCCCCTATAAAGAGGCACGGGGGTCGTAATAACAATGGACGAATAACGGTTCGTCATCAGGGAGGCGGTCACAAGAGACGTTATCGCATTATTGATTTTAGACGCGATAAGTTTGATATACCCGCCAAAGTCATGACGATTGAGTATGACCCAAACCGAAGTGCGAGGATCTCTCTGTTGCAATATGTTGATGGTGAGAAACGTTATATCTTGGCTCCGGAAGGGATCAGTGTTGGCGATAGCGTAATTTCAGGTAAGCAGGTGGATATCCAGATTGGAAATTCATTACCTCTGAAAAATGTTCCTGTTGGGACGTTTGTTCACTGCATTGAGTTGAAACCGCTTAAGGGCGCTCAATTAGCTCGAAGTGCGGGGACCTCAGCTCAGTTGATGGGGAAAGATGAGGGCTATGCTATCTTAAAGTTGCGCTCCGGTCAAATGCGGCGTGTACGTCTTGAGTGTGTAGCCACCATCGGAGTGGTCGGCAACGCAGAGCACATGAACCTGAATCTGGGGAAGGCAGGCCGCAAACGGTGGTTAGGAGTCCGACCTACGGTTCGAGGTGTTGTGATGAACCCTGTTGACCATCCACATGGTGGAGGGGAAGGCAAAACATCAGCGGGAAGGCATCCTTGTTCGCCGTGGGGCGTTCAAACTAAAGGGTTCAAGACACGCAGTAATAAGGCAACCGATAAATACATTACACGATAACAGGAGGTCAGTGTGCCACGGTCAATAAAAAAAGGCCCCTTTGTAGATGATCATTTGTTCAAAAAGGTTACAGCCGCTAGAGAAAACCAGGACCGCAAACTGATCAAAACCTGGTCGAGACGGTCTGTTATTTTACCAGAGTTTGTAGGGATTAATATCGCTGTCCATAACGGGAATAAGTTCATTCCTATTTTTGTTACCGAAGATATGGTGGGATATAAACTCGGGGAGTTTGCTCCTACGCGTACCTATCGTGGACATGTGACTAAAACCGATAAACGAACACGTAAATAGAGTAAAGGGCCATGGAAGCAAGGGCTACAATTAAGAATGTACGTATTTCTCCTAGAAAAGTACGGTTGGTTCTAGATTTAATTCGCAATCAGGAAGTATCGACAGCGTTGGGGTATTTAGACAATACTCACCGTAGTGCGGTTCCCGTGATTAGAGAACTTTTGAAATCTGCTGTCGCAAATGCGGATGATTTGTATGGGGTGGATGTTGATTCACTAGTGATCCGTGAGGCTTATGCAAATCAAGGCACAATCTTGAAGCGGTTTCGTGCGAGGGCTATGGGACGTGGTGCTCGGATTAACAAACGTACCAGTCATATTACTGTGGTGGTAGGAGAGAGTTAATCCTGGCATTTCAACCTGATTTGCTAACTTTAAAACAGAGGTTTTTGTGGGACAAAAGGTGAATCCCGTCGGTTTTCGGCTGGGAATAACACGGACTTGGAATTCAAAGTGGTTCACAGAGAAAGATTACGCAACTCAGCTCAAAGAGGATCTTGACATTCAGCAATTTATCAAGAAACGTCTGAAGCACGCGGCTATTTCAAAAATTGAGATTGAGCGAACAACACGCAAAATCAAAATCAACATCTTCTCTGCACGTCCGGGGATTATTATTGGGCGTAAGGGTGACGAGGTGGAAAAGTTGAAAAAGTCTGTTGCCAAGCTGACGACTCAAGAAATTGTCGTTAACATCAAGGAAATTAAACGTCCGGAAGTAGATGCACAGTTGATTGCTGAAAATATTGCAAGTCAATTGGAACGTCGTATCGCTTTCAGGCGTGCGATTAAACGGAGCATGACTTCAGCGATGCGAATGAACGTTGAAGGCTGCAAGATAATGGTTGCCGGAAGACTGAATGGAGCTGAGATGGCTCGTACGGAGTGGATACGTGAGGGACGGGTTCGCTTGCATACTTTAAGGGCGGATATTGATTACGGGGTTACAGAAGCTCTGACGACCTATGGCCTCATTGGTGTTAAAGTTTGGGTTTGCAGAGGTGAAAGTTTTGAAGCTCGTAATAAGCAACGGCCCAAGAAAAAGGAGAAGTAAGCCATGTTGATGCCTAAAAAAACAAAATTTCGGAAACAGCAACGCGGCCGAATGTGTGGAAGTAGTGAGCAGGGCAGTAAGATTAGCTTTGGAAGCATAGGATTGCAATCCACTGATCGTGGATATCTCAGCTCGCGTCAGATTGAGGCGGCTCGGCGTGTGATCACGCGTACGGTTAAACGTGGAGGAAAACTCTGGATTAGAGTGTTTCCTGATAAGCCTATCACGAAACGTCCTGCAGAAACGAGAATGGGTAAAGGTAAAGGATCCGTGGATCATTGGGTTGCCGTCGTTCTTCCAGGGCGTGTGTTGTATGAGATTGATGGAGTTGATTTGGCTGTCGCAGAAGAAGCTTTGCGCTTAGCTGGAGATAAGCTCCCAATCAAAACCCAAATCGTTAAAAGAGAGAGGGTTTTATGAAAGCCAATGAATTACGGCAGATGCCTGTTGAGGAATTGGAAGTTAAGCTGGATGAGTTAGAAGAAGAGCAGCTTCGAAGACGCTGTAATAAAGTGATTCAACAGCTGGATAATACAAGTCTGATAACAGAGGGGCGACGTGATATTGCCCGTGTTAAAACCATTATTAACGAAAAAAATCGGCAGCAGCAAAGCGCATGAATTTCGTGAATATTTTGCCGACAACCTCAGTGTTTGAGACTCCATGAATCGGAAAAATAAAAAAGTAAGATCTGGAATCGTTGTAAGCGATCGCATGGAAAAATCAGTGGTGGTCAAAGTGGAAACTCGTGTGGAGCATCCGCTTTATAAACGTACCATTACGCGATCCAAAAAATATGTAGCCCATGATGAGGATAATACCTGTAAAGTGGGGGATGTGGTTAGGATAATTGAATGTAAGCCGATCAGTCGTAAAAAACGCTGGCGCTTATTGGAAGTTGTGGAAGCCTCTTAGGCCATAGTCTGATGATTAGCGGAGAAGACCATGATACAAATGCAGACAACCCTTGAAGTCGCAGATAACTCAGGGGCGAAGAAATTAATGTGTATTAAAGTACTGGGTGGGTCTAAACGCCGTTACGCTAGCATAGGCGACATAATAGTGGCTTCAGTAAAAGCATCAGCTCCCGGTTCCCGGGTGAAGTCTGGAGATGTCGTTAAAGCAGTAATTGTAAGGACCAAAAAGGAAATTCGCCGAGGTGATGGCACGTATATCCGGTTTGATAAAGATGCTGCGGTCCTTGTTGACAACAAACGAGAGCCTGTAGGGACTCGTATATTTGGTCCTGTCGCAAGAGAGTTGAGGGCGCGGAAATTTATGAAGATTCTGTCTCTTGCTCCCGAAGTTCTTTAATCAACCTGTTTACAGCAAAATACTAAGATGACAAAAGTACGCACCAAAAAACGAAATAAGAAAAAAAATCCTCAGATTCGGATTGGAGATACAGTTCAAGTGATTTCAGGTAAAGATCGGGGAACCGTCGGTGAAGTTCTGGATGTTGACTGGAAGCGTGAGCGTGTTCTAGTGAAGGGAGTGAATGTTGTCAAACGGCATGTCAAACCCAATGCACAAAATCAGCAGGGTGGGATTTTTGATAATGAAGCTCCGGTCCATTATTCGAATGTATTGCTCTATAACTCAGAACTTAAACGAGGAGTCCGCATACGAATAGATCGTCAAGAAGGCGGTATTAAAAAGCGTATTTGTGTGAAAACTTCTAACATTATCGAGTAATCATGTCAACACCATCAAAATTATATACAACATATAAAGAGGAAATTGTACCGTCTTTGATGGAGAGTCAAAAGTATGTGAATATCCATCAAGTTCCTAATATTCAGAAAGTTGTTTTGAGTATGGGATTAGGAGAGGCTGTGCAAAATCCTAAGGTTGTCGATGCAGCCGCAGAGCAACTATGTCGGATTGCTGGTCAAAAAGCAGTGATCACTCGGGCGAAGAAGTCTATTGCGAGTTTTAAGCTGCGGGAAGGCATGCGTATAGGCTGTATGGTTTCTCTGAGACAGGCGAGAATGTGGGAGTTTTTGGAACGTCTCATTAATCTTTCTTTGCCACGTATTCGTGACTTTCGTGGAATTTCACCCAAAGCCTTCGATGGTGGTGGAAATTATACCTTGGGAATCAAGGAACAATTGGTTTTTCCTGAAATTGATTTTGATCAAATTGATAATGTTCGTGGGTTAAACATTTCCATTGTTACGACTACTTCATCGAATGATGAAGCATTTGAATTATTGAAAGCATTGGGATTTCCATTCCGAAAATAGTAAAGGACATATGGCGAAGAAGTCTTTAATTGCAAAAGCAGCTCGTAAAAGTAAATTCAAGGTCCGTGAATACAATCGTTGTGAATATTGCGGGCGTCCGAGAGGCTATTTAAGAAAATTTGGTATGTGCCGGATTTGTTTCCGACTTAAATCCGGATATGGATTGCTCCCCGGGGTAACAAAATCGAGTTGGTAAATTAAAAGAGTTTTAATAAAAGGAGTCATTCTATGTCAATGTCTGATCCGATTGCGGATCTGTGTACACGGATTCGTAATGCCTACATGAGACAAGGTTCGACGGTGATAATACCTCATTCTAAATTAAAAGAAGGTATTGTGGAAGTTTTGCAAAATGAAGGGTTTATTGAAGGCTGGGAGCTCATACAGGATGGAAATTTTCCTTCTTTGACAGTGAGGCTGAAATATGATCATACGGGTGACAGTGTTATTCGTTCGATTAAACGTGTTAGTCGTCCTGGATTGCGGGTATATAAGAGTTCCCGTGATATCAAACCTGTATTGAATGGTCAGGGAATTGGGATTGTTACGACGTCGAGCGGTGTGTTGTCTGATAAGCAGTGCAGACGACAAAAAGTAGGTGGTGAATTACTATGTCAGGTTTGGTAGAACTCATCCCTTCTTTATGGATTCTGACTCATAATTCCAAGATTCAAAAGTTTTTGAGTGGAGATTTGATACATGTCTAGAGTAGGAAGGCGTCCAATTACCATTCCTGAAAAGGTTAAACTTTCTTATGAAAACCGAGAGCTTGAAGTCAAGGGACCTAGAGGAACGCTGGCCTTTTCGGTTTCAGGAACTGTGGAACTGGAAATTCAGGATAAGATCCTTAAGGTGTTAGCTGATTATGAAAATAATACTGAGGCGAAAACACTGATGGGGACAACTCAAGCAACGATTACCAATATGATAATTGGGGTCACTGATGGTTTTAAGAAGCAATTAAACCTCGTCGGTGTTGGATATCGGGCTTCTGTTAAAGGTAGTGAATTGGAATTAAACCTGGGATTTTCTCATCCCATTATATTCAAGTTACCCGAAGGCGTTAGTGCTACAGTGACGGCCAACACCCAAATTTATCTCGAAAGTTGTGATAAGCAACTTTTAGGGCAAACGGCCGCTGAAATTCGTCACTTTCGTCCGCCTGAGCCTTATAAAGGTAAAGGTGTTCTTTTTAGTGGAGAAAAACTCCGAAGAAAAGTTGGTAAATCGGGTAAAAAGTAATTGATTGAGTTTAGGAAAAGTATGGGAAATACGTCTAAACGTTATTTGTCAAGGAAGAAGCGTCATCAGAGAGTTCGTAATAAAATAACAGGGACAGCACAACGTCCGCGGTTGTCGGTGTTTAGGTCTGCGACGCATATCTATGCGCAAGCAATTGATGATGAGCAGGGATGTACACTAGCTTCGGCGTCGACGGTCGAGCTCAAATCTCAAGTTAGTGGATATACCGGAAATAAAGAAGCCGCCTCTTTGATTGGAAAAGTAATCGCAGAGCGATTATTGGAAAAATCGGTTTCAGAAGTCGTTTTTGATCGAGGTGGTTTTTTATACCATGGCCGTGTGCAATCATTGGCGGATGCGGCACGTGGAGCAGGATTAAAGTTTTAGGCCATTCAACCCCTAAGGAGTAAAGAGGACCATTGACGGAAAAAACATCAGAAAAAAGTGAACTGGTTGAGAGAATCATTCGAGTCAATCGTGTTGCAAAAGTGGTAAAAGGAGGGCGGCGTTTCAGCTTTAGTGCCTTGGTTGTCGTAGGCGATGGAAAGGGTAAAGTCGGATTCGGCTTGGGCAAGGCTAATGAAGTAACTGAAGCGATTCGTAAAGGGATTAGCAATGCGTCAAAGACCATGAAGACTGTTGTTCCTGATGAACATACCATTTCTCATGTTGTCAAAGGGCATTATGGTGCAGGAAGCGTATTACTGAGGCCTGCTCCTAGAGGGCATGGTATCATTGCTGCGGGACCTATACGTGCGATGATGGAAGCCGCTGGAATTAATGATATCACTGCTAAGTGTTTGGGAACTCGCAATCCTCACAACGTGGTCCGTGCGACATTTAATGGTTTGCTTCAGCTTAAAAGTTTTGACGAAGTAGCTAAGCGTCGAGGAAAAGACGTTGAGTTTCTCAAAGCTACCATTTAACGATCAGTTAAAGGTCAGTTATGGCACAGAAAATAAGAGTAAAGTTAGTAAAAAGTAAAATAGGGTGTAACGAACGACAACTTGCAACGTTGGTGGGGTTAGGTCTTAGAAACGTCAACCAACAGCGAGTATTAGAAAACAGTGCGTGTGTTCGGGGGATGTTGGACAAAGTAAAGCACCTTATCGAAATAGATACGGTTAATTAATCATTTTCTCAAGTGAGAGTGACCATGTTACTTCATCAATTAGAGAAACCACAAGGTTCGACGAAACAACGGAAGCGTGTTGGGCGTGGGCCAGGGAGTGGGACAGGAAAGACTGCTGGACGAGGACAAAGAGGACAAAAGGCTCGTTCAGGTTGTAGTATAAGGAGAGGATTTGAGGGGGGGCAAACCCCTTTGCATCGCCGATTGCCTAAGTTTGGGTTTACTAATGTGTTTCGAACAGAATACACTATTGTGAATCTGTCAACCTTAGATTCAAGAGAAGATGTTGATGCTTCAGTGGTTCTTACCAAGGAGGTGCTTCGGTCTAAAGGCGTGATTCGCAATTTGAATCGCCCTGTTAAGCTGCTGGCACAGGGAGAACTTTCGAAGCCCTTAATCATAGAAGTAGATCGGGCGAGTGGTGCTGCTGTTGAGAAAGTCAAGGCAGCAGGTGGTGAAGTGATCATTCTTAATCAGTAGTTAGCGTCTTATGTGGGCAACAATTCAAAATATCTTCAGAATAGAAGAACTTCGAGATCGCATTGTTTTTACACTGTTAATGCTGGTAGTCTTCCGTATTGGTGCTCATATTCCCACACCTGGGATTGATGGCACTGCGTTAGCTGCTTTTTTCGAAGCGCAAAAAGGGACCATATTGCGGTTCTTTGATATGTTTACTGGTGGAGCGTTAGCTCGACTGACCGTGTTTGCGCTTGGAGTTATGCCTTACATCAGTGCGTCGATTATCATCCAGTTGTTGACGGTTGTTTTTCCGTATCTCGAACGTCTTTCCAAAGAAGGAGATACGGGACGGAAAAAAATTACCGCTTATACTCGTTATGGTACAATCGTTTTGAGTATCGTCCAAGGTTTTGGAATTGCAGTGGGTCTGCAGAGTATGGCTGCCCCGGATGGTGCGCCTGTTGTCATTTCGACGATGAGTTCTTGGGGGTTTCGCTCTTTGACTGTGTTGACTTTAACTGCAGGTACAGCATTTTTGATGTGGATGGGAGAGCAAATCAGTGAGCGCGGAATTGGAAACGGTATATCACTGCTTATTTTTGCGGGGATCGTCGTTGATATTCCAGGCGCGATCATCAATTCGGTTCGGTTGGTACAATCCGAACAGCTGTCGGTATTGGTTTTGGTATTCACTTCTGTGCTGATGGTCGGGGTTGTTTTTGCCGTAATTTACATGGAAACTGCTTATCGGAAAATTCCGGTCCAATACGCAAAACGGATGCAAGGGAATCGAATGTCGGGTGGACAGGTCTCTCACCTTCCATTAAAAATTAACTCGTCAGGTGTGATTCCTCCCATTTTTGCTTCCTCGATTTTGGCATTTCCCGCTACGATAACAGGATTTATTGCAATACCTTGGGTTCAGGCAATCAGTAGACAATTGGCTCCTGGAAATTTTTTATACTCGGTGTTGTTCCTGATTATGATCTTTTTCTTCTGTTTCTTTTACACAGCGATTCAGTTCAATCCAGTTAAAATTGCAGATGAAATGAAGCGATATGGTGGGTATATTCCAGGGATTCGTCCTGGAAAGAAAACTGCGGAATATGTGAATGCCGTTTTAACACGTTTGACCTTTGGAGGCGCGTTATATTTGGGGGCTGTTTGTATCTTGCCAAGTATTCTTTTCGTTCTTTTTAATATTCCCTTTAGTTTTGGGGGAACCGCTTTATTGATTGTGGTAGGGGTTGGTTTGGATACGGTGAAGCAGGTAGAGTCCTTTTTGCTGAATAAGAACTACGATGGTTTTATGAGTAAAAGTAAACGGCGACGAAGAGCAAGTACTCGAGTCATGCGTTTCTAACAAGTTATTGAATTACTCAAGCTACAGAGGTTTGTATGAAAGTACGTTCATCAGTACGAAAAATTTGTGATAAATGTAAGGTGATCAAGCGTCATGGCGTTTTGCGCGTGATCTGTGAAAACCCTAAACATAAGCAACGTCAAGGATAAAGCAGGAGTCAATGTGGCTAGGATATCAGGTGTTGAATTACCAAAAAATAAACGTATTGAGATCGCATTGACCTATATTTATGGCATCGGTCGTCCTACAGCTAATAAGATTCTGGATCAGTCTGGAATTAACAAAGATACGAAGGTCGAGGGGTTGACCGATGAGCAGGTTTCAAAAATACGTGAAATTATTGAAAAGGATTTACGCGTTGAAGGTGAATTGCGTAGAGAAGTGAATTTAAACATCAAGCGCCTTATGGATCTTGGAAATTACAGAGGCTTACGGCATCGTCGAGGATTACCAGTGAGAGGGCAGCGAACTAAAACCAATGCTCGTACGGTAAAAGGGCCTAGGCGAGTTGCAGTTGGCAAAAAGAAATAATCTTCCATTGTGAGAACGAATTTTATGGCAGCAGGTAAACGTCCTACGAAAAAGAAAGAAAAGAGGGTTGTGGAGCAAGGAATTGTTCATATTCAGGCCTCTTTTAACAATACCATTGTTACTGTGACCGATGTTCGGGGGAATATGATTGCTTGGTCTAGTACGGGTCTCCACGGATTTAAAGGCTCAAGAAAGAGTACTCCCTATGCCGCAAAAATTGCGGCCGAAGATGCGACTCAGAAAGCTAGGGAAGTCGGCATGAAAGAAGTGCAAGTTCGAATAAAAGGTCCAGGTGCTGGAAGGGAGTCTGCTTTGCGAGCGATTGCTGCGGAAGGTATTAAGGTGACCAGTATTCGCGATGTCACTCCTGTTCCTCACAATGGTTGTCGCCCTCCTAAGCAAAGACGTATTTGAAGGTTCTTCCTTGAGGATTGTCAGGTTCAAAATACAAAGTTAACCTCCATTATATTTCTGGGGAAATCATGTCAAATGAAGAAACAGAAAACATGTTTGTCAACAACTGGATGTCTATTGCAAAACCGAAGCGTGTGCAAGTCGACTCCAGTAGCTTATCGCCTTCTTATGGGAAGTTTATTTTGGAACCCTTGGAACCGGGTTATGGCGTAACCATGGGGCATGCTTTGCGTAGGGTCTTGTTGTCTTCGATTTGGGGCAGTGCTGTGTTTGCTGTAAATATCGAAGGGGTGAGTCACGAATTTACGCATATTCCAGGTGTTGTGGAAGATGTTATTGAGATTATTCTAAACATTAAAGAACTTCAGATCAAGCAATTAGTCCCGGGAGAGATAGAAATTGAGTTGATTGGTCAAGGACCGTGTACTTTAACTGCGCGTGATATATCTACTTTCAATAAGGTTGAAATTCTTAATCCTGATTTGCCGATTGCACGCCTGGAAGATCAAGCAACATTAAGTATGACGATGTATGTACGTCAAAACAAGGGGTATGTCACATCGGAAGAAAATCAAAAGTTTGAGCTTCCTCATGATACAATCTACATTGATTCAAATCACTCTTCAATTACACGGATCAATTATGAGGTTGAAAATGCTCGTTATATGCAGAAAACGGATTATGATCGTTTGATTTTTGAACTATGGACCAATGGTTCCTGTGCTCCAGAGGATGCATTGGCTTATGCTGCGAAGATTATCAAGGAGCATACAGAAGTTCTGATCAACTTTGATGAACAAATTGTTGAGCCTGAGCCTGAAGAGGTGGAGGAAGTTCCTCAATACAATGAAAATCTCTATCGTAGTGTGAGCGAGCTTGAACTTTCAGTGCGTTCTATCAACTGTTTACAGAATGCGAAGATTGAAACCATTGGAGATTTGGTTCAAAAAACAGAAGCAGAGATGTTGAAGACCAAAAACTTTGGTCGGAAATCTCTCAATGAGATCAAGACGATTTTAGCATCTATGTCACTGTCACTGGGAATGAAGCTTGAAAATTTTGATCCCAAAAACTCACCGACTGAAAAAAAGAAAAAGCTGGGCTACTAACTATATGAGTCTTCAAGGTAGATTATGAGACATTTGAAAGCGGGAAGGCGACTTGGTGTTACGACGTCTCATCGAAGAGCAATGATGAGGAACCTCGTAACTTCCCTAATAGAACACCAGGAAATTTATTGTACATTGATGAGGGCAAAGGAATTACGCACTCCTCTGGATAAGATGATTACTTTGGCAAAGCGGGGGGATTTGCATGCTCGTCGACAAGCTCTGAGTTATATTAAATCCAAAGATGTGGTAGCTGTACTTTTTGATGAAATGGCTGAACGTTACAAGGATCGTAATGGCGGGTATTCCAGGATCATTAAAATTGGGAAGCGTAGACTGGGTGATGGTGCAGAAATGGCGATCATACAGCTCGTTGATAGTCCGAAGGATGTGCTCTCAGCTATCAAAAAACCTAAGACTCGCAAAAGGGTTGATACTCTTGAAAAGGCTTCTGTGTTGAAAGAAGTAAGCCAGGAGATGACTCAGGAAATAAAGCCAGACGTTCCATCGCATGAAGTGTCTGCCTCTGGGGTTGAAACCGTTGAGAATCAGGTAGTATCCGCTGAGGCTGAGCTTTCTTCTAAAGAAAGCTGAGCTTGTTTCTGATATAACAGAAAATTCACGCATAGTTTAATTAACAGGCGAAAGTATCTCTTTTTTGAGATGCTTTGCCTTGTTTTAGATAGTGTTTGTCCAATAAAATAGCCTTTCCAGTATCTTCCCCTCATGAGCAATAATAATCCATCTCGATCTCAAGGATCTGCTCAAAAAAAAGTATATATTGAAACCTTGGGTTGTGCAAAAAACCGCGTTGATTCCGAGGTCATGTTGGCTTCATTACATTCAGGTGGGTATCACCTGACACTGGATCCGGAGCAGGCAGAAGTGATTATTATCAATACATGCGCCTTTTTGACTGAAGCCAGTGAAGAGTCGATCGCAAGAATTTTGGAGTTAAGTGACTATAAAACGAAGGGGTGTTGTGAAAAAATGGTTGCAACAGGATGTTTGAGTCAACGATACCAGGACTCTTTACTGCAAGAAATTCCAGAAATTGATGGTTTACTGGGATCCAGTGATTTTGAGAAGATCGTTTTTTTGTTAGATCACCTCTATGCTTTTGAGGGTTCACCTGCCTCTTTCATTAACCGCAAACCGCATTATCAACAGTTTGAAAAACAAGCAAGAATTCAAACCACTGCCCAGCATTTTGCCTACCTGAAAGTTGCGGAGGGGTGTTCCCATATGTGTTCTTTCTGTAATATTCCTTATCTGAGAGGAATGTTTAGCAGTCGAAGTATTACTTCTGTAGTTTCAGAAGTTGAGGAACTGGTCCAGAAAGGAGTCAAAGAGTTAAATATCATTTCTCAGGATACTTCTTCTTATGGACAAGATTTGGGAGAGGATGTTAATTTAACTTCTCTTTTGAAAAATATTTCTTTGGTTCAGGGGGATTTCTGGGTACGTTTGTTTTACTGTTATCCCAATTCCTTTTCGGAAGAGGCCTTAAAAGTCATGGCCGATGATCAGCGTTTTTGTCGCTATTTAGACATGCCTTTTCAGCATATTAGCGGTAAGGTTCTGAAATCGATGAATCGAAAAATCACAACGCAACAGATTCGTAAGAAAATGGAACTTGTTGAAGTCTATCTTCCGAATGTTGCCTGGAGAACGACTTTTATCGTTGGTTTTCCCACTGAAACTGAAGAAAATTTTGAAGAATTATTTGATTTTGTTAAAGAAGGTCATTTTCATCATGTGGGTGTTTTTACCTATTCCCATGAGGATAACATTCGATCCGCGAAATGGGGCGATCCGGTTCCCAATGCCTTGAAACGGGAACGGAAGCAGCGGTTGATGACGTTACAACAGGAAATCAGTTTACAGAAAAACCAAGCCTACATCGGGAAAACTTTAAAAGTCCTCGTTGGTGGTGTATCTCAGGAAAGTGATTTGTTGCTTGAAGGACGATGTGAATTTCAGGGGCCTGAAGAAGATGGAGTGATTTATTTAAATGAAGGTGAAGGCAAACCTGGAAGCTTTCAACAAGTTGAGGTGATGGAGGCACACCCCTATGATTTAGTAGGACGAATCGTTGAGTGAGATGCGGTTATGGCCTTAACAGTTTCAATTTACAGTTTTGGCTTTCAGGTTTCTGGGATTCCCAAGAATGAGTATGGTGATGGCGGTGGTTTCGTTTTCGACTGTCGTTGCCTTCCTAACCCTGCGAAGTCTGAGGGTTATCGGTCATTGACAGGTCGGGACCTTCCGGTGCAGAAGTGGTTGGAACAATATGAAGAAGTGAGTCGATTTGCTCAAACCTGTGAATCGCTGGTGGAACAGTGCATCGCGTCTTATGAAGATCGTGGTTTTGGCCATTTAATGGTATCCTATGGATGTACAGGAGGACAACACCGTTCGGTTTATTTATCGGAACGTTTATCTCACAAGCTGATTTCAAGAGAGGGGTTGATTGTTTCTCTGACTCATACCGAACAGAAACGTTGGCCCGAAAATTGTGGATCGTGTTAAGTGTCTTTTGATCCCCTGTTCCAAAAAAAATTAGGAGTGTTTCAGGTGCCTATTTTTGTGTTGGATAAATTTCCTGTGCCAACTCGAGAGTTGCTCGAGGCAAATCAAGATGCGTATTTTGTAGGGTTCAATGCTGAAAGGGATCAGCATCTGTTGGGATCGTTTCTAACAAACTTATTATAGAGTTCGTGAGTAGAGTGATTCAATGAAAAATATTGGTATTATTGGAGCAGCAGGGTTATCGGGCTTAGAGTTGATGCATTGGTTGCGAAAACACCCTCATATCACAATAAATGTGATCACTTCGAGTAAATACGAAGGACAAAAATTAAAAAAGGCTTTTCCCAAGTTGACAGGCCTGGATCTTGTTTTTGAAGCCCATAATACCTCCAGAATTGAGTCTTGTGACCTGGTGTTCTTGGCGGTTCCGAATCAAGCCAGTCTTGATATGGTTCCCGCTTTGATTGAAAAAGGGATCAAAGTGGTTGATCTTTCAGGGGTGTATCGCCTGCAAGATATTGAATCATTCAAGCGTTTTTACAAGCTGGAACACACCTCTCCGGAATTATTGAAAAAGGCGGTATTTGGTTTACCTGAATTTTTCAAAGACTCCATCCAGTCGGCACAGTTGATTGCAAATCCAGGGTGTTATCCGACAGGGGCATTACTGGGTTTACTGCCCTTTGGCGAATTATTGGGAGATTTAGCTTCAGTTCCCATCATTGACGCGAAGTCTGGAGTTTCAGGTGCGGGGGGCAGGGTTGAAAGTGATGAGATGAGTTACGTGGGGGTCAATGAGAACTTTAAAGCCTATAAAGTATTTGCGCATCAGCATCAACCGGAAATTCAAGCTTATCTTGAAGTCTTGACCCCTTATGACAAACGTCAACTGGGTGAGATGATCTTTACTCCGCATTTGCTCCCTCTGGATCGAGGAATTTTGTCGACCATTTATTTGAATTTCAACAAACCGGTTTCAAGAGCACAAGTGGATCAGTGCTTCAATCGTTTGGCTCAGAATCCCTTTGTGGAGTACCTTCCCAAAGGACAACTTCCCGATCTTCAAATGGTACAAAATACCAATTTCTGCCGTATTGGAGCAGAAAGCAGTGAGTCTCAAAAGCAGTGGATCATCATCACCGCCATCGACAATTTGGTCAAAGGGGCCTCAGGTCAAGCCATTCAAAATATGAATTTAATGCTGGGCTTTGACGAAGATCTGGCTTTGACGTAAAGTCGGTTACTCCACTTGTCTGCGATCTTTTCCTCCCAGGTACTCGAAATAGCACATTTGGCGTAATCTTGAGTAGATGCGCTCTCCAACACGTTTGCGAATGGTATCGTCTTGAAAACGTTCGATGTCGGTTGTGTCTTTCGTTAAAATTCGTTCTTTGAGCGTCGTTTCTTCGTCCTCTGTATAGTTGGTCGTGGCCATAATGATTTTATTACGGTTGTAACGTTCACAAATCAGGGTATCCAATATTTGGAGTTCCCAAGGTGAGTTACGCCCTTTGCCCAAATCATCGATAATGAGCACATCCGCTTTAAGGTGGGGGTCAATGATTTCAATATCCGACTTCCCGTCAGTATAGCCTTTTTTTAGTTCAGATAACAATTCCGAAAACCCTTGAAATACACAGTTAATTCCAAGGTTGATGGTGCATTGATAGGCAAAACCGGTCATTAGATGCGTCTTTCCCGTGCCAGCGCCGCCCATCAGCATCATCCCTTTCAACTCCTCCAAATCTTCATGATCTGTTGTGGTTTCACGAGCGGGACTCAGGTCTCTTAAAATGGCTTTCATCAAAAGGTAAACATTACGATTGTCAGCATCCATGTCCCCCGGAGCCAAGCGACTTTCTACGTATCGTTTGGGGATACGAGCCGCGTTATACAGCAGGATGTGTCGTTTCAGTGTTTCACATCGAGGACACGGAATGGCGACTTCCCGGTTTAAAGCGTCGCGTTCCAGGACAAACCTCGCACCGTGACAGGAGATGCACGGCATCACGAAACATTCACAAATACTAGCTTCGGAATACCATGAATTTGAGGGGGCCTCGATCAAGATATGGGTTTCATTACAACGTAAACATGCCGATGAAGATGATTTAGACATTGTTTTTTCTTTGATAATTGACTAGAAATTGTAGGATTATTTTTACCGCGTATTAAATACGAATGGTGTAATTCAAAACTATGACATAGAGGACTTTTATGACAGTTGCAACACCTTATCTTCCTCCACTTAAAAATGATCTTCTTTTACGCGTTGCTCATCAGCTGCCTGTTCCAAGGGTCCCTGTCTGGATGATGCGCCAAGCCGGAAGAACCGATCCCCTCTATAGACAGTTACGTGAAGAAGACGGTCGTCCTCTTGAAGAAGTCTTCCTGGATCCAGAAGTGTCGATCCAAGCTTCCTTGCTTCCTAAAAGACTGGGCGTGGATGCGATCATTATGTTCCAAGACATTTTGACTCCTTTGACTCCAATGGGGACTCATTTCAAGTTCGCTCCTGGCCCTGTGATTCCCAGCCCCATTCAACATCTGGATCAAGTTCTTGCGTTAAAGGAAGTTAAGCCTGAAAAATCATTAACCGTGGTGGGGCACATTTTAAAAGGGATTAGTGATGAGTTACAAGGCGAATTACCAATTTTGGGGTTTGCAGGGGCTCCTGTGACCTTGGCTTTTTTTATGATTGCGGGAAAAAGCCCGGGAAAAGATCAGTACAGCATTCTGGAGTTCATGGCCTCTCATGAAGAATTCACCACGGCTTTGTTAAAACGTCTCACTACGTTGACCATTGATTACTTGAATTATCAGATTGAGTCAGGGGCTCATGCGGTTCAATTATTTGAATCGTTTGCAGAGGTCATTCCCCGAGCCTTTTATGAACGTTTTGTGCAGCCGACTCATGAAGCGATCTTCAGCGCATTGCCCAAGAACACACCCAAAATTTTGTTTGCAAAGGAGTGTTCGTTTATGGACTTAATGATTCAAAGTGGTGCCTCCATTTACAGTGTAGGGAGTTGTGTCAATTTGAAAGAAACTCTTGACGCATCCAGGGAACCCCTGATTTTTCAAGGCAACGTAGATAATCAAATTGTCTGTAATGGAACCAAGGAAAACATCACAAGCGCAATCAAAGCCTGCTATGCGCAGACTCAAAAGCGGAACCACATCATGAATTTAAATCATGGATTGCTTTCACAGACACCCTTTGAAAATGTTCAGCATTTTGTTAATGAAGCTATTGCGTTGGGGCAAATCACGGAGGCGCAATGATTTGTGGAAGTTCCTCATGCACTTTTTTTTTCAGTTGTTTCAATAAGTTGCTGAGACTTTTCCGGCTGCGGGGGTCGATCCAGTTTGGATCAAGTTCTACCAAGGGGAAGAGAACAAAACTTCTATTGGCGAAATCTTTATGGGGAATGGATAGACTTTCCGTCTCAATGATTTGATTTTCATAAAACAGAATATCAATGTCAATGGTACGAGGAGCCCAACGTGCGGTTCGTATTCGTCCCATCGCTCGTTCAATTTTCAAGCAATTCTCAAGTAATGCCCCGGGGGGAAAGGGGGTTACGCCATAAATCACCTGATTACAATAGAGCGGTTGTTTCATGCCTTGATAAGGAAGACTTTCATAAACTGAGGAACACTTCATTTCAAACAAGGGCATCCTCTGAAGGGCTTCTTTCGCTTGGTGTAAGTGTTGTAACCGATCTCCTAAATTACTTCCTAAACCTAAAAAAATTTGATTCATGCTTCAAATATTATCAGTTGCTGGTATTAGTTTCTGGGTGGTTGCAGTGATGGAGTTTCATTCATCAGGAGGCACGGATTATACGCATTTAAAACTTTTTTTTATCCGTGTAAATCCGTGCGCCATTTAAAAACATCACTGATGAGTAGACTGGTGTGGTTTGGGGCTACTGATAAAACGTAACCCTCTTTGAACCTCCCGGCAGAGCCGGGAAGCTTTTAATCATAAACTTAATGTAACAAAGAATAGATAATAGCTATAACTGTTACAACACCTATGGTCAGGAAGGTCAGCCCAACAATATGAGCCGCTTTTAAATACCATCTTGGTAATGAGCCGGTAAGGTGTTTCTCCAGTTCACCCTTTTCAACCATTTGTTGGTATTCCCGTGGACGCTCCTCTATAAACTCATCCAGAGGCACAACTCCCGTAAAAATCACAGGATCCATTGGGAATTTTCCTGGACGGAAATGTGAATTAAAGAAATGAATGGTGAAGATGAATGCGCTCGCGAGTAACGCTTCATCACTGTGAATGATGGTCGAAACATTGATCACCCAACCAGGCAGGAAGAGCGTCGCAGTTTCGGGGAACCATAAGACCAAACCAGTCGAACCAATCACCGCTATCCCCCAGAATACAGCCAGATAATCAAATTTCTCCCAATAGGTCCAATGTCCAAAGTCCGGCTTTTTGCCCAGACCAATGAACCAGAGCATGTTTTCTTTCATCTCTCGCAAATCACGCATTAACGGAACCATCGTATATTCCTCTTTCAAAAGACCTTTCACCGTAAATTCACGTCGAATGAAACTTCTGATAATCATATACAGATGAGTCCCCGCGTAAATAAGGGTAATGAAGGCCGCGAATCGGTGAATGATACCCGTAGCGATTGGCCCGCCCAACAAGTGCGATACACTTGCGAAAAATGAGACGTCATAGAATTTTAACGTCATGCCTGTTACCGCGAGACTCAGAAAACTGATGATGATTAACAAATGGAGTACCATTTGGATTGGCTTGAATCTGCGAACGTATTTTCCTTTCGTTTTGGGATCATGATCAGTTTCTCTTCGCTTCAAAGTTCGATGCGATATCACTGATCGAATTCCCCAAAGCAAGGTATGGAGACCAAAAAACAGCATCGTTCCACCCAGCAGAATCGTCATAAACCAGTAGGAATAATAAAGCTCCGGATGGTTTTCCTTATCAGTGTGTGTGGCATGAGGCATGTAATTTACAAAGTTTTTGTTTGCGTGTGGATGACACTTTTTACAAGTTTCCACAATATTGTCCGTATTCAGCGTTGACCGCGGATCTGATTTTGGATACATGTTATGAGAACCGTGACAATCATGACACTTAGCGGCTCTTCCTACTCCAAGTTTTGAGACCTTTCCATGATAAGATTCCAAATAACTTTGGGTCAGTGCTTCGTGACACTGCCCACATTCACGGAAGATCCCAAGTCTGAAATCATCAAGACTCGCACGTTTGATGGTATGGGAAGAGTGACAGTTATTGCAGGTAGGAAGCTTTTTATCGGTCTTCGTGACACTGGGGCTATGCACACTGGCCTGGAGTCGTTCATTGATTTTGTGATGGCACTTCGCACAAGTCACTGCCAAATTATTTACGTTAACTGTTGACTGTGGATCGCTCGCTGGAAGTTCTTTGTGAGAAGTATGGCAACTCTGGCACGTTGCGGTTACAAGCAGTCCGCTTTCGAACAACCCCTTCCCGTGAATACTTGCCGTGTAGTTTCCTAGAATATTCACCTGAGTGGAGTGCTTCCTATTGGAGGCTTTTTCTCCCAACTTATGACATTTACCGCATAATTCCGGAACCTTCTCGGGAAATGTGGGTGAATTATGGTTATGCTTTGAGAGCGTTCCATGAGAACCATGGCAGTCAGTACAATAGGGGGCATCCACATCCTTCTCCGCCAAAAGCTTGCCGTGAATTCCCTCAGAATACTCTTTCACAGGTTCGGCGTGACAAACAGAACAATCAACCGATTTCAGGTTTTTGCAAACGGGGTCACGAGCAGGATTAACATCAAAATGGCACTTCACACACGACTGCTCAGCATGAACGGATCCCTTCAATTGCGCGATATCCGTGTACAGTGAAACGTTACGGCCATTTTTAACGACTTCAAGGTCAGGATTTGAGTGACATGACAGACAGGTCTTATCGTTGATAGGGTCTTCATAGATGACCTTCCGAACTTTGTGGGGGGAATGGCATTCCACACAGACTGGAATTTTTCCAGGTTCATGCTCCCACAGTTGTCCTTTAATGACCTTATCATGAACATTTTCGATCTGTGCGTGACATTGCAGACAGGTAGCGACGATGTTCTCTTTACTGATTTTCGACCTGGGATCCCTGTAATCCATAATATCATGGGAACCATGACAATTCGTACAAACCGCCGTAACCGTCAATCCACGTTTAAACAACCCCGCTCCATGAAGCGACAGTGAGTAATTTTTGAGCACATCAACTTGTTCGAACTCATGGCTTTCGGTCATTTCGGTACCTTCCTTGTGACAGTTTCCACAAGTCGCGGGAATGTTCATAACATAAGTCGATGATTTTGGAGAGGTGCTGGGAAGCGTATAATGATTTCCGTGGCATGAGTAACATGTCGGAGCGAATCGGTCTTTGCGCTTGAAGGATGCCTCACCATGAACACTCTCTTTGAATATCTTCAATTCTTTTTCATGACATGCCCAACAGTCTACCTTTTTTAGAGGTTCCTCATTGTCCGCATGATCTTCGGTTGCGTCTTTATGACAATCCGTACATAGTTTCTTGCCATGAACCGATTCAGTGAATTTCGGGAGGATAATTCCCGGTGCTTCTTTTTCTTCTGTTTCATCTTTTTTGATTTTAGCAACGGGTTTTTCAAAGGGCATAAGAACAACACCGTCTTCATCGCCTTCATGGCAGTCAAGGCAGACTTGATTCTCCAACGCCCACACCGCTGATGACAGCATCAAAAGAACAGTCATACTTAAAATAAACCTAAAACCTTTCATAAACACTCCTTTAATATTAATGAAATAAGGACTTGGTAATATCTCAAAATAATAACGATCCCACCTTTTTCATAGGGAATCAGCCCATGAAAAGCTTTTATAAATACTTGAAAGGTGTCCTGAAGGCTTTAGACTAAACCTTTCCGGATCTCAGCGCGTTTGTTTTCGATGTGATCTCCAACCGATTTTTTTAATTCCGGATCTGAATCCAATTCGGCTTGAAGGATGTCATCAGGTTTGCATCCATTTTCTTCTAACGTTGACAGAAAGATTTTCGCTGCGGGGCTGAGATCCGTGTGTTCTCGAAGCCCTGACTTCATTTCCAGCCATTCTAAGACTATCGTTTCAAATTGACGTCTGTGATGGCTCTTAAAGTGTTCCAGAGACGTTTTTCCATCAATCCATGTAAAACTCATAGGATACTCTTTGGGATGAAACATCACAAAAAAGAAATGCCAGATGATGATGGCGAGCGTCGCCAGAATTGCTTCATAAAGATGAACCATCTCACAAACTTTAATAAACCAGAGCGGCATTCGCTGATCGACAAGCGTTGGAAACCACAGGACAAATCCAGTAAGCCCCATGACCACGGTTCCCCAAATTAACGCCCAATATTCGGCTTTTTCCGTATAGTCAAATTGATCGAAATTCGGTTTGTTTTTTCGAATCTTCAGGTAGTACAGGATATTATTGACGGCTTCCTTCAAATCGTTCAATCCGGGAAGCATGTGCATAAACATTTCCCGTCCTCTGGGCGTTGCGATCAAATAATACAAATGATAGACTCCAAGGGTCAACATGACCACCGCAGCGCTACGATGCAGATTTTGTCGAATGGTTTCTGTCATCCCGATCCACTTCCAGGCATTTGGAAATTTTAACGCGAATCCTGTTATCACCAACATGATGAAGGAGGTCAACAGGAAGAAGTGCTGTATCAGTTCGTTGTTGGTCAGGCGACGTAAGCGGATGACATGTTTTTCTTTCTTACGGCGTTTTTGCACTTCAAAAACAAAAATCAGCAAGTTATGCAAGAACATCCCGCCAATGATCGTGACGATTAATAAAATGTAAGATTTTTCCACCCAATATTCTATTTTTTGCGCGGATTTCGATTCGCTTTGATGAGAATAGCTTTGAGAAAACAACGGTGTCGCCCGAGGATGGCAGCCGTTGCAGGTCTTCATCACATTGTTCGGATTCACAGAAGAATTCGGATGTTTTTGGGGAAGTATTTCATGGACATTATGGCAATCAATACACATGGCCGCATCTTTATCACCGCGCATTACCGCTAAACCGTGATAACTGTCTTTATATTGATTGGCTTCGCCTCCGCTTAGACTGTACCGCTTTGCGAGCAAGGGATTTTGATGGCATTGAAGGCAGGTTTCTTCCTGAATTTTTTTCATCTCCAGTTTTTTATCGAGCGTATTGATCGCTTCAACACTATGCTCACTGTGACAGTCATTACAGACAGGGGCCTCGCGTACCCCTTTTTTTGCGCGAATCCAATGTATGGAGCGTTGATATTCTTCAGTGACTTTTTCGTGACACTTTCCACAGGTTTGGGGGACATTGTAAACTGAGATTTTCGAGTTGGGTTGAACCCTGTTTTTAATGTCATGCACTCCGTGACACAGCACACAAGTGGCAATCTCTTTCTCTTCCCCTTCCGCTACGGAAAGTTTCATTTTCCCTTTTTCAATTAATTTTCCATGGACGGATTGAGCATACATTTTTCCAGGCTGTTTAATGCTCATCGAAAACTTTTCTACAAATTCGGGATTATCATGGCATTTGCCACAGGTCTCCGCTAATTTCGTGCGAAAGACGCTATTATTTTCGTCTTTGACAGGCAAAATATTATGAGAACCATGACAATTCCAACATTGTGCCGCTTCATTCACTCCCTCCTTTAGAGAGATCCCATGGATGCTGTCCCGATGCTCCAAGGCCTCTTTTTTATGACATAAGTAACAATCTGCCGTTTGTGTGAAGGGAACATCCTCCCCCTCATGTTCTTCCAGATGCGTGGCGACGTAATGATGACAATCCATGCAGGTAAACATTTTGTGCGTGGATGTTGCCAACTCTTTTTCATACTGGATTTCGTCTGATTCGTGACAATCTTCCATGCAGGTTTTGGCGGGAATAAACTTCTCAAAGTGAAACGAATTCACGAGCAAAATATTCTCATGGCAGGTTTCACAATAATCGGCCACTTTGTTTTTGCTTTTTGAGGGAGCGGTCATCGCGTGATCGTTGTGACAGGTAACACAGGTCGGCAAATCATCGGTGACTTGACCCTTTAAGCGTTGATGAATGCCATAGTTCATCTCGTCAATACGATCTTTATGACAGGACTCCGACGCGCAAGTTACCAGTTCCGCGGTTACATTTTCATCCTCATGTTTTTCATCAACATTCGTATGGCATTCCTGACATGTAATCTCTTTATGTATAGGGGGAATAACTTCATTCTTATGACATTCTCCTACACAGTCATAGGTTTGTCCTTGTGCCTTTGACGTCAATAAAAAAAAAGAGAACGCAACAATAAAGAAAGGCAACACGCGTTTGTTATACAGTTTCATAATTTTATGCTCCGACATGTTTCGTTTGACTCATCATAGAAAATCAATCTTTCTATCTATAGAGCTGTCCTATCAAATAACTACCTAGTTAGTCGCTGTCGCGAAATTCAAAAATTGTAGGATGGGTTAGCTGTGAGGAACGAACAGCGTAACCCACCAAAAAACGAGGCCTTGATAGTATAAGCTTTTTTCGGTGGGTTACGTTACTCGTTCCTCGTAACTAACCTACCCTGCCTTTAATAAATTCAACACCCATGCCCTATTCTCCAATCCCTTTGTCGCAGAACTGGACTCTCCGAGCAAAAAACAGCTTTTTGCAAAATCTATACACGTAACATCAGTTATCTAACCCGGATTTCGAAAACCTGAGTGCCTCAAGGATCGTATCAATCGCCCTTTCATAAACTAAGGTGGTGGCATGTTCAAATCAATTGATACAATACTGAATAATTTTCTGCAGTAAATTTATGCCTTGTCCAAGGAATCAAAGATTCCATGGATCCTGATGACAAACCTGAGAAAATTGGAAAAACGGGAAGAGATTCTGATGTCGTATTTTATTCGAGTCAAAGGGGAGTCCTTCGAAAGAGTTTTTCGAAGTCGAAAGGTTTGATAAGAATTTCTTGAAGGTTGTAGGTTTGTGAATTTTTCTCAGCGATAGGAACCGGAAATCCGCACAAAAACACTTATCCATTTAACGCAGAGAAACACAGAGAAAATTATTTTTTATTTCTCTGCGTTTCTCTGCGATCTTTGTGACTCTGCTCCTTACAAACTTGAGATCTACTTGCTGAATAAGCCCGCAAACCCCATAAAGGCGAGTGACAGAATTCCCGCAATATAGAAATTCATGGCGGCACCTTTGACTAAGGCTGGAATTCTGGCTAACTCGGCATCTTTGCGAATTCCGGCCATAATGAGCATGGCTAGCGTGAGTCCAACACCGGCACCAACAGCAAAGACAATCCCTTCAAGAAAATTGTATCCTCGGTTGACCTGGAATAAAGCCAAGCCCAGAATACAGCAGTTTGTAGTGATCAGCGGGAGGAAAATTCCCAGTGCCTCAAAGAGCGCAGGGCTGAGTTTTTTGATGACCATTTCCGTAAATTGAACGATGCCAGCAATGGAAAAGATAAAACTGATCAGTTGCAGATAAGGGGCATAGGGCAGGACAAAGGCGTTGAGAAACCAGGCGCAAATAGAAGTGATGACCAATACAAAAATATTGGCCAGCCCCATTCTTAATGCGGTATCAAGGCGTCCACTGACTCCAAAGAAGGGACACAAACCCAGGAAATAGGTGAGTGTGAAATTATTGATAATGCTGGCGGAAAAAAAGATCCAAATTAACTTTTCCATTAGACCCCCCATTCTTTTTGAGTGACGGCAGGTTCTTTTTCGGTACCACCCTGCTGTTCTTTTCGTGTGATAGACGCTTGTTTCATTTTTGCGAAAATCAGTAGCAAGGTCGCCATGGTGAAAAAGCCTCCCGGAGGTAAGACCATAATGACCCAAGGCTCAAAATTGCTTCCAAACAGAGGAAAGCCCAATAAGGAACCACTTCCCAGTATTTCACGAATGCCGCCAATCATGACCAGGGCAATAGTGAAACCAAGTCCCATCCCTGCCGCATCCGCCAGAGAGAGACTGACTGGATTTTTAGCGGCAAACGCCTCTTGACGTCCAAGAATGAGACAGTTGACAACAATCAGAGAAATAAACGCTCCCAAAGCTTTGTGAATTTGAGGAAAAAGCGCGGCAAGTGAAAAATCAACAACCGTCACAAAGGTTGCGATAATGAGGATATAAAGAGAAATCCGTACAGGTTTAGGAATAACCTTTCTCAGTGCCGATACTAACAAACTGGCTCCCATCAAGACCGCCAGTGTCGCCAGTCCCATGGCGATGCCGTTGATGAGGGAGTTGGTCACTGCAAGGGAAGGACACAGCCCCAAAACAGTGACAAAGATCGTATTCTCTTTCCAGATACCTTTGATAAATTCTTCTTTGTGCGATTTTTTTTCATCCAGGGCCATAGTTACTCCTGATAGTTATGAATGAGTTTTGAGTAACGAATTTGAGCGTTGTTCAATATTTTAATCACAGCATCCGAGGAAATCGTGGCGCCGCTAATGGCGTCTGCTTGATTTTCCTGGGTTTTTTTCCCTTTTTTTACCAACATAATCTTGGGATCAACAAGGAGATTTTTGAAATTACGCGCAAAATCGAGATCCTTCCCGATTTTATCACCAAGTCCCGGGGTTTCCCGATGTTCCAGAACTTCTAATCCCACAATTTTATGAGAGGTGGATTGATATCCGTACATCAACGAAATAGTATCCATAAATCCTGAACCTTGGGCAGGGACCGCAAATCCCACGGTTTCACCGGCTTCGTTCATTCCCAGATAAATCCGTTCCGCCTCCTGGTCATTTTTCCTGGAATCGGGCAAGGTTTCAAGACCACTGGGGGTTACTAACAAGGTTTTGTAAGTCATGGTTCCTGGTAAAACTCGAAAAATCGCTTTTTTGATGGCTTCCATGCGATGGAATTGAATCATCGGTTGAGTGACTTTAAAGATGACAGAGAGGGCAATCCCTGTGATGAATCCGGCAATAGTGAGTGACAGTATCAGTTGATACGATTGTGGAGAACGTTGTTCCATGATCATCCTCCAAACGGTCGTGGTTGGGTGTAACGGTCAATGAGCGGAGTGATGCTATTCATCAGAAGAATGGAAAACATCATCCCTTCAGGTAAACCTCCAAAAAGACGAATCAAGATGACTAAGAAGCCAACCCCGATTCCAAAGATCCACATTCCACTTGCCGTGACAGGGGTGGTTACCGGATCAGTCACCATGAACACGGTACCAAAGAGGAGTCCTCCCGATAAAAACATGAAAAGGGGGTCAGGGTACTTATCAGGAGAAATCAGATAAAGCAGACCACTGAAAATGACAGCCGATAACAGTGTCGCAAGAGGCAATCGCCAATCAAAAACCCTGCGGAACGCCAGCCAAAGCCCTGCTAAAATAATCAACACGGCACAGGTCTCTCCCAAGGTTCCTCCCGTATTCCCCCATAATAAGGACCAGTGATTGGTCAGGATTCCTTCAAATTTAGCTTGACCAAGTGGTGTCGCTGATGAAAAACCGTCAACCGGAACATGCATCAAAGGTAAGGCGAAGGTTTGAGGATCTAGAGTAAAAAACCCTGAACGAGGGGCGGTCCAGGTGGTCATGGCTCCCGGAAAAGCTGCTTGCAAAAAGGCACGTCCCAAGAGTGCGGGGTTGAAACGATTGAAGCCCAAGCCTCCCCATATCAGTTTTCCCATCGTGATGGCCATCATCCCACCGATGAGAGCCATCCAAAGCGGAATGGCGGGAGGAAGCGTCAAGCCCAGCAATACGCCTGTCAGAACAGCGCTGCCATCTTTGAGAGTACCCGGAAAGGAACGTTGAGGGCTAAAATACCATTCGGTTAACGCTGCCGCCATAACGGTGGTTCCAATAACCAGGATTGCGGAGATGCCAAAAAAATAGATGGATACCAGTACGATGGGAAGCAAGGACATCACTACTTCCCACATGAGGGCGGTGGTGCTTAAACCTTTGTTTAAAAAAGGCCCCGTCGCAATGGTCAAGGCTGATGGTTTTTTCACGCTTTCCTCCCTTTCTTTTTTAACAAGGCTTTGCCTAACACCATATATTGAGTTAGCGGGATATTTGATGGACAAACAAAAGAGCAGGAACCACATTCAAAACAGCTCAAGAGGTGATGCTCTTTCAACCCCTCCACTAGCCCGGCTCTGACTATCGGCACAAGCAAGGAGGGATTGAGAAACATGGCACATGCGTTTAAACAGCGTCCACACCGGATACACGGTTGTTCTTCTAGTGGGGGCGTGGGTAATTCGTAAAAAGCTAAAATTCCAGACGTCCCTTTAATCACAGAGGCTTCCAGATTTTTTTGCGCTTTACCCATCATGGGGCCTCCCAGGATGACTGTTCCGAGGGACTCCAAATCAACACCACAATGTTCCAAAACTTTAGAAATTGGAGTACCCAAAGGCACAATTATATTTTTGGGGTTGGGTACCGCAGGGCCTTTAACGGTAACAACCCGTTCAATTAAGGGCAACCCTGTTTCGAAAAAATCAATCATGGCTGCCGCGGTTGCGACACTATTGACCACGATTTCCAGATCTAAAGGCAGTTTCCCAGGAGGCACCTCTTGTTTCAAAACCGCATCAATCAGCATTTTTTCCGCGCCTTGAGGGTATTTCACATTGAGCGGGACAATTTCAATGTTGGGATAAGGCGCCGCTTCTTTTTTTAAGGCCGCTAGGGCATCGGGCTTGTTGAGTTCCACACCAATGTAACCTCTTTCCGCATTGAGAAGCCGGATGGAAAATATAAGGCCTTTGATCACAGCGGAGGCTCGTTCAACCATCAAACGGTGATCACAGGTCAGGTACGGTTCACATTCACATCCGTTCAGAATCACAAAACGAACTTTTTTCCCTTCAGGAATGCTATATTTGACGTGGCTTGGAAAAGCGGCGCCTCCTAATCCGACAATGCCCGCGTTCTGGATTCTCCCTACAAGCTCTTTGGGCGAACTGTTTTCAACAGGTGGCGGTGGATTTGCCTGAAATCGCTGGCTGGAAAAAGGATCTGCCGCAATGATGATCGACAAGGCTAATTGTCCATTGGAGTGAGGCCGCAGTTCAATTTTTGTCACCGTTCCTGTGACCGGTGCATGAATCGCTGTGGAGATAAAACCATCGGGTTGAGCAATGAGTTGCCCTCGGGTCACTTTATCTCCAGGACGTACCACCGGTTTCGCGGGGCTTCCCGTATGCTGAGAAAGCGGTAAAATGAATTCATCGACGAAGGGCATCCGTTCAATAGGCAGATGTTCTGTATCTTCCTTATACTCTTCAGGATGGACACCATGCCTGAACGTTGATGCTTTTTGAAATGAAAACCGAAATCCCATGAATCCTTAATCGTTATTGTTTGAATAGTTGAGTTAATTGGCCATTCTCCTCATTTCGCCAAGTCCTCTTCGACTTCGCTCAGGGAACCGCCTCGCAGGCTGAGCGGCGCCGAAGCCGGATTTCAAAGATTACTGCCTTTTGACGAAACGCTGATTGTGGCCAGCTAATTTAACACTTAGACGCTAAAATTCACTAAGCATCAATTGACTTCCAACTGGGATAGATCCAGTAACCGTTGTGACAGCAACTTCACTTGTTCCTGCTGTTGAGCTAATCGGACCTGCTGTATTTCACTCTCATGCTGGCTTTTAAGAATCACAGTTTCTTTTGAGGCTTTTTGTTTTAACTCTTCTTCCAACTCACCTCGTATTCTGGCTGTAAAGGGTGAAGCGATTCCCGCAAGTTCCTGCAGCGTCAAGTTCATTTCCTGTCGGATAACGGCTGCCTCAGCAAGCTCTCTGGAAACCTGGAAGACTCGACCGTCAAGCAAGGACAAGGTTGGTTCCTTACTCTTCCTTTGGTCTGGAGACAGTTGAATCCATACTTCAATATCGAGACCGTTTGAAAGCGAATTCCCCTCTTTGAGGGCGTTAAAACTTTTTGAAAAACGGGATTCCGTAAAGGCCCAGTGAACCAGGTTCAACACGGTTGACTTAAAAGCCTCAGATCCTGAAATACGCACAGCGTCATCCATCGCCAGCTCAATTCTAAGCCCCAAGACCCCCTCTTGTTGCGGATCATAACTCAGTAAAGGATGAACTCCGCACGCAACAGCCATTTTTGCCTGTTGGATCATGTTCTTAGGAACAAACCCATGCCGACTGGGGCTCGGTGTATAGAGGTGAACGAACGAAGGTTGAGAGGAACTCATCGCTTTCAATAGACCCTGTCCAAGGTGTCGCGCGTGTGCCAAGGAGCTGGAAAGGACCATCGCCTTTCGATTCGCTATGGCGATGAGGGTCGGGTCTGTTTGATCCAGAAAATTTTCCTTTTCATCCAAAATAATAATTTTTATTGGATATCCCGAAGATTGTAATTCGGATAATCCTCTCAGGGGTTGGTTGCTGAGAGTTTCATCATCCAAAACTAACAAAATGGGCGGACATGCCTGTTTCTCTTCCGGACTGAGATTCTGCCATGAAAGCTTGTTAATTGAAGGATCTTGTTCCGCGATTTTGGGAGAAGATTGCAGGGCTTGGCTGATGACTCGTACCTGTCGGACTTCTTCAACATAAGCTTGAATCAAGCCTTCAACCGCACCTAACGCAAGACTGACCCCTTTGGTGGATAAATCCAGCAAAACCGGGACTTGATAAGGGTTCAGCGGGTAATACGTTTGTTCGTATAACAATTGTGACGCAAGGATCAAACTATATCTTGCCCGGCCGAAACCACTTTTCCCGCTCAGAATTTGATTTTCAATGTGTTCTACTTGATGGAAATAATGGGTAAAATGCTTGAGTTGAGACAAGTCAACGACTGAGGTCTCACCCGTCGTTTTGATCTTATCGACAACTTCGGACAAGGGTGTTTTGTTTCCTGTGAGTTCCGCCAAGGCTTCATCCAGTAAGCCTAAATTACCCATAGGGACAGAGTCCGCAATCAATTCTTTGATTTTCTTTTTGATTTGTGTTTTTAGCTGCTTCAGCGTTTGAACATACGCACCTATTTGATGTTGCATCGTATATTCGGTGATCCCTGTGACTAATCTTAGCGCAAGTTGTGCGCCTGAGCCTGCCTCGACGTCTGTTCCACCTGAAAGGCTTTGGGCACAGTGTCTTGATAAGAAGAGGGAGGCCAAAACTCCTAAGGATGAGTTTTTCAACGTTTCAATCGAGGCTTTGTCCGTATCAGGCAAGTCTTCGCAGATTTTCCAATTTTGCCGCATTTCCTGGATCATCGAAGTGGTTTGAAGCGGCATCGTGATCGCTTGCTCAGGACAAACTTCCTGACAAACACCACAACCTTGACAGGTGTTGGGGTTAATGGCAAGGAACAAAATTTCTCCAGTGCCCTTATTTGCGTGCTCCTGGTCGTAAAACAACGATTGAGAAACCACAAGCGGAAGTTCCAGCAGTTTCTTGGAAATCGCGTTAAAACTGTTTTGGTATTGAGGCCGTTCCCCCTCTGAAACATTGAGTTTTTCAAGTAACCCCACAAAGGCCTCCTGGATTAATTCTTCTGTCAACGTTTGCCCTGCTCTTTGGTCAAGGTTGCGATTGATTCGTGTTGCCAGGTTGCGATAGGCCCGTTTGAGTTTTCCTTCAATACTATCACTGGTTACTTGTGTCCCATGAACTGATTCGGCAACAGCACTGAGTAATTTTTCGGTTACAAACGTCACAGTTCCAAAGGCGGAGTCAGGACAGGAAGTCCAGCAGTTTCCACATCCCGTACAGACGGATTTATTCAAACTGGGTGTCTGTTGACGCATGGGTGTTTTATCCATAAACGCCGCAGTACTCGACGGGAGTGTGCCCAGGGTGACGCGTGGTGAAGGAATTGGGTGCTGCATCTCTCCTTCAATGCGAGGCTGAAGAAATTCTCCCCAATATTTAGGGAGACTGTCATAGGTCTGACTCGTCTGGATGTTCGCCTTCAAAAAGGCAGGCGGCTCTACCTCTGAAGGGGAAGCTTGTGCTGTCGCTAATACAAGCTCCGTAATTTGATTCTGAAGAGCTTGAGGTGCTTGCGCAAAGGTCTTGATGAGCTCAGAACCGGTTCCTTTGAATCGATAAAATTTCCCCTGCCCCAAGTGTGCGTCTTTATGTAAAGTCCGTAAAACGAGTGTCGCCAAGGTACTGTCCTCAAGCGTTGAGGCAATGATCACTTTTCCAATATGGGCTAAATGGAAAGGACTGATTGAGGAAGGTACGTCCAGTCGCGTCACAAGGGTGATGTCGGTGGGATACTCATTCCCCTGACTTTGAATAGGGTTTGGATTTGCCATAACCCGTCCACACCAAAATCCCCGTTCCGCAAGGATGATACTACTCTTGACGTGGGGTCCGTTTTGTTTTGCCAGGGCTTGTGCCAGCAACTGTAACGTGTCTGGAGCAAGATCATGATGATGGGTGTAGAGGGAAACACTTCGAGTGGTTTCGCCGTTGGTATTAAACCGTTTTCCTTCAGGCAGAACCTGCTTGTCCAGTTTTGGGTAATCGTTGTGAAGCGATTGAAGCAACATTTGCCGCTTAGGATACTCAGAAACCTTATTTGCTGTGGATATTCCTAACACCACAGTTTCCTGAGCGCCTGACCCCTGATTCATATTTTCATAAACCGCAAGCATTTGGGAAAGAGCGAAGGGTTGTCCTCCCAGTCCGTAAACCCCGGAAAGAAGGCGAACATTCGTCCCCGTAAACAAGGAAGCAATCTCTCTTCTCAGAGGGAGTTGTGCCGGAGCTTGAGGTTCGGTGCGTTCCAAAATGGTAATATTTTTGGCGTTCGGAATCGCCTTTCTAATCAAATCCGCAGGAAATGGACGAAGACATACAATCCCAAGAACACCGACTTTCCAACCTTTGGTACTTCGCAAATAATTGGCCGCGGTTTCTGCGGTTTCTACGGCGTGGCCCTGGGCGACGATGATGTGCTCAGCATCGCCAAGCTGATATCGTGTTATGAAGGCTAACGGCCTTCCTGTGATTGCGGACAACTCTGTCATGACCGTCTGTGCCATCATCATCAAAGGATCTTCATGGAAAATATGATGTCCCGCACGAGAGGTTGCGTAATCCAACCCTTCCATGGGCCAACCCTGTGCGCAAGGAGTATCCCAATGAAGCCATTGTGGAATTTGCCGACGTTTCTCATGAAATAAGAACCGCTGACTTGGTGTTTGGCTGGGGATGGATTGTTTAGGCGAATGAATAAAATCTTTGAGGAATCCAGAACCCGGCAGCGAAAGCGTTTCTAGTGCAAAGGCTGTTTCTGAGGCATCTGTCGCCAAAACTCCGGGGATCAGGGCTTGTTCCGCAACTTTTCGCAGGACAATCGCTAAATCGACAGCATGTTGCACATTCCGGGCATACAACTGAAATGCCCCCGTTTCAGAAAGCGCATGATAGCCTTGGTGTCCTCCGCCTGTCGAACTCAAACGACGGTTGATGGAACCATTAATGACATGGCAAACCAAAGGAATATGACGATTGACGGTTTCTGTCAACATGATTTGAAGTTTTGCCAACTGCGACCCTGTGAGCCATAGCGCTACCCGTTTTCCTGTAACGCCTAAACCCATGGCCAGGCCAAACCCATTTTCCGCATCTGAAAATTTAGAAACACGAAAGGGGCGATTGAAAAGATTTGACTCAGGCATGGGGGGAGAGGGCACTAAAGGCGAAGGAGCTAATGCTTTTTCCAGGCAAATATGATCACATATTTTGGATTCAATGGACCATAACGCGGATCCTCCTGTTGCAAGGGTGTGATCATCCTTTAATGGAGTCAAATCCAAAAAAAGACTAGGACTGGGCATAATTTCTCCTGTAAAAAAAAGTTGGCTCTTAGGTTATTTAAATTGCTCATCTTCAACCCATTGTATCGCACCTGTCGGACAACGAAGGGTTGCGGAGGCTGAAGTTGCTTCAGGTTTTAGAATTCGGGGCAGTCCTCCCTGCATTGCAAGAACGCCAAGACCGGAGTCCGAAACACACCGTCCACAGGCATCACATGCCACGGCACAAACACTTCGCGCAGCTTCCCCTTCCAGGGGTGAATTGCATTGAACGATCAGTTTCTGGGAAAGAGGCTCAATCCTGAAGAGGTTGATGGGACAGGCATCCACGCAATCCCCACAGGCGGTACAACGGTCAACGTCGACCACAGGGAGTCTTATTGCGTTCATGTGTATGGCATTAAAAGTACAGGAATCTTCACAGTCGCCAAGGCCCAGACAACCCCAGGCACAAGCACGGTTTCCTCCATTGACCAAGTACTCGGCGGCACAGGATTCTTTTCCCGTATATTGAGCGAGTTCTTTGACCAACCCTTTGCCTCCCGCACAGTGAATTCGTGCCACACGTTTTTCTACGGAACCGGCGTCAACATTTAAAAACTCGGCAATTGCTTTAATGCCACCGGCACTGCTGACTGTACACTTCGCCGGCATTACCTGCAAGGATACCAGTTTGGTCGCAAAAGCGCGACATCCAGGTTCTCCACAAGCACCACAGTTATTTCCAGGAAGCATTGATTCGACAATCTCTATGCGAGGGTCTTCTTCCACACGGAGAAAGCGGTAAGCTATCGCGAGAATGATTCCAAAAATACAGGCTAACCCCGACATAATGATGACGGCGGTGAGTACCATCTGAGCCATGCGTCCTCTTGTCCCTAGTTAAATTGTGCCGCTTTTTCTAAAAGCTCATTAGTCACCGTTTTATCATCACTTCTTGGACTTCCAGGGTGGATACAACGGGCAGGGCAGGCTGCCGCCGCCTTAACCAGATCCGCAAAGGTTCCCATGGTTGCATCTTCAATATAGGCCTGATTGTTGGAATCATACTTGAAAAGTTGGGGGTTGATTTTGAAACAGTCATTGCAACTCGTGCACAACATGGAATCAATATACGCCTCAGCCACCAAAGCTTCGTCTTTTTCTACAACAGGGACGTCTTGAACTTTGGATTCTTCTTTCGGAGCACGGGCGGTCTCTGGTGTTGATGAAGGCTGCACTGGCGAAACGGTGGACTGTGATCTTGGTGCCGCGACAGCGCCCTCTTCGAGGTTCATCAGAACACGGGCCAAACGTTCCATGGTCGTTTTGCCTGCCTCTTTTTGTGCTTGCAGTAAGGCCTTCTCGTGCTCTGTCTTCAGAGCTTCAAGGGCTGCGTTTGCTCCTGCTTCTACCTTTAATTTTGCGGATTCCGCAGCCTGACGGGCGTACTCGTTATGAATGCCTCCCTGCTCTTGAATCATCAACCATTTGTGGTGCTGCGTTTGGGCGATCCTGGCGATATCATACGTCAGAAGGGCTTGTCGGAGTTGCCGATTTTCATCAAGCATCCAAATAAAAGGGAGCTTGTTCCGCTGTTCGGATTCGGAAAGTTGAAGGTATTCTGTGATCGGAATCAACTCAGGGATTCTCAGTGAAGCCTCCATGACCTGAAAATGGTGCTGAAATTCCGGCTGCAACGCGATAAAATCCGCATAACTGAAGGGAATCACCACGGTCTCTTCCGCAGCTTTTGCGTTCATAAAGGAGACGGTTTGCAGAGGCCACGGTGCTTCAACTTGAGGGTTTCCTGCTAAACTGAAGCGAGAAGCCCAAGTGTGTCCTTCCATAGGATCATAGCGATAGACCGATGTTGCCCTGCTTTGCAAGGCGGTTTCCATATAAAGCCAGTCCTGAGACAAGTCTTTCCATGAGGGAGAACTCACCACCATGACGGTGCTCTGTTTTTCACTGAAGGTTCGGATCAGCCCTTCCACCAGGTGTTGAGGTCGAGCCAATGAGCTTCGAATAACTAACACATCCCGTTGAGTCATCGCAAGATCCCCCAAGTCTATTTTCGCTTGGAGCAGGTTTTCTTGAGGAGGATCCAGAATCAGCAGGCGAACAGGGTACTTGGAGGACAGAACCTGAAAAAAGGAATGGATAAAGTTCTTCTGAATTTGAGAGGCTGTTTCCACCACAAGCACATCCGGCAGAAGGTTGAGCTCTTCCGCAGAACAATCTTCCCACTGGAAGGACTCAAAAAGATCATGATGCTGATGGGCTTCGTATTGATTGGAAACTTCTAACCGTGCAAGGCGAACCGCTTTGAAAACCTTAATCCGTTCATCAATCAGGGCTTCAAACGTTTGTAACGATTTTGCCAAACAATCCGCTTTTTCGACAAGGGGCTGTAGGGGAAGTTCCGCATTAACACCAAGGGACGCGGAGTGTACCAAATAACTTTTCTCCTCAGGCTGTGACAAAAAGGTTTCAAGCAGAGCCAACGAAGACTCTATCCTTTCTTTGCGTTCTGAAGATAGTCTGAGGGAGCCTTTTTTTCCTGGGAGTGACTGAGCTAAAGCTCCTGATTCAAGGAAGGCACTGGAATAATTTCCCAAAGCCCCAGAAATGGCTTGTGAAGACGCACCCTCTTTTGAAAGGTTGTGATCGACACGAATCAGATTCTCAAGTTCTGATGCCAGTTTTTTGACTTCCGCCGCAAATCGGGTTTGACGAGATCGACGTTCTTCTCCAAGAAGATGGGTGTATAGTGTTAATAACGTCTGCTGATTTAATCCCAAAACCAAGGCTTTGACATCAACTCTAGCCGCAAATCGATCACACTCCTGCTGCAAATCCTTTTGCCCTGCTCCTGATAAGTCCATGCCCTTAAGGAACGCTGGAATCACAGTTTTGAGAACTTGGGACAGAGGGACGGAGGTTGTTGCCGCACTCAGGTTTTGCGCAAGGGTTTGCACAAAGAACAACACATTCTTGGATAAAATGGAAAGGTCATTTTGAGCTGAAAACATTTCTTCAATGTATCCACTCAAAGGCCTTACGGTCATCTTCGTTTCCTTATTGAGTGCCGGAATGAAAATCAAGGGGTAATGCTGATAAAAATTTCGCGGATTTTGAAGCGCGTGAAGCACTGCGGGAGCAAACATCTTGTTGGATGTACTCTGCGGAGCACGAGAGCTTCCTTTGAGGTGAAATTTTACAAGCGGCTCAAAGGCATTTTGATCATTGTTTGTGATAGGGGCTGTCATAGCGTTTCAATAACGAGTTAAGGCAGACCCCTTTTTTCCTCAATTTTAGGTACAATCTTAGGAGAAAGGCGTCCGCGTTTAAGTGAATAAAATAAGGTCAGGAATCAATCAAACACTAAACCGGTCCAGCTCTTTTTCAAGGGCTTCCAGTTTTTCAGCGTTGGTTTTACCCATACCTTGTGCGGAATACTCATCATACCGATCGGCATCAGCGTTTCTGTAAAACAAACCAATAGGCAACTGTTCGTTGTTATTCGCAAGATCATGCGCTTCCACAAGATTGGAAGGGTCATGCTCCACTCGATTTTTAAACATTTTCAATACCGCATCATCCAAAGGAATCCCCTCTTTGTGCGTCATCAGTTGTATCAAGGAAGGATCTTTTTGATAAGCGTCAAAGACGCTGGAGGTAAAATGAGGACATCTTTGAAAAATACGAATAAAGGCCGTACCTTTATGTCGGTATCCTGCCTTTATGGTTTCATAAAGGTGAGGCGGATTCCAATCCACAGTTTGCGCGACGAAGGACGCGTTGGTGATTCCTAATGTGACACTGATGGGGTTCATCGCACCTAAAAACGCTCCCCTGGGGTGTGTTTTGGAAGTCGCGCCTTTGTTCGTTGTTGGAGAGGTTTGCTCCTTGGTCAAACCGTAGATATGGTTATCAAACAGCATAATCACCATATCCATGTTGTAACGGATCGCATGAATCCAATGTCCGGTTCCAATTGAACAGCAGTCTCCATCTCCGGTGGAGACGAATACTTTCAAATCAGGGCGTCGGCTTTTGACTCCGCAGGCGACAGGCAAGGCTCTTCCGTGCAGTCCGTGAAAGCCGTAGGTTTTCATATAGTGTGAAAAACGTCCGGAACATCCAATTCCAGAAACATTGACCATTTTTTCAGGCGCAATTTGCTCATCTCTCGCAAGACGTTGAACCGCATTCAAAACAGCGTGATCGCCGCATCCGGAACACCATCTTGCCTCCGCGCCCTCATAGTCATTCAATACAAAATGTCTCGGACGGGGTTCATATAACCAATCTGCTTTCATACCTAACATGGGGGACTCCTTATATTTGTTCTAAAACGTTAGCAATGGCATCTTTAACTTCAGAGGGTTGTAATGGATAACCTGGAACTCTGGACCAACAGTCGATATCAACGAGAGTTCTGGCTCGAAGCATCATTGCCAACTGGGCATAGGTTCGCTGTTCGGAACTCCAACCCGGATCATTTGCCGGGTCACTGTAATTGATTTCCACCGTCATGACCTTTTTGAATTTTTTAAATATATCCCCCAAGTCTTTTTCCATTGGGGAAAGGAATCGGAGGTGGAGTGAAGAGACCTTCTTGCCTGTAGCACGAAGGCGGTCTACCGCTTCTTCAATACTTCCTCTGGTGGAACCCCAGCCCACTACCAACAGATCGCCTTTATCGTCTCCATGGACGACGGGAGCTTTTAAGGTCTTTTGTAAGGTATGCAGTTTTTTGCTGCGCATGGTCATCCCATGTTGATTGGCTTCAGAGTCATACGCAATGTGACTCTTTTCATTGTGTGCCAACCCTGTCAGAACATACATTCCGTCTCGCTGCCCAGGAATGGGGCGTTGTGAAATTCCGGTTTCAGGATCCCATTGATAGGGTTTGATTTCAGGATTCCAAGGGCTTTGGTCCACGGGTAGCGATAACCAGTCTTCACTCAATTCCGGTCGTGGAAAAGGTTGAACTCCTGTTGCCAAATTGGCGTCTGTCAGAACAAATACCGGTATTCTGAAGGACTCTGCCAGTTTGCGGGCCATGATGATGAAGTGAAAACATTCTTCAATGGTTGAGGGGGCGATAATAATTTTTGGAGCATCTCCGTGTGTTCCATACAGTGTGGATAACAGGTCTGCCTGTTCCACTTTAGTGGGTAACCCCGTGGAGGGACCTCCTCGCTGGACATCCACGACGACCAAGGGGATCTCAGCCATTGAGGCCAGTGCTATGAATTCTGTTTTTAAAGCCATGCCAGGGCCAGAAGTAATCGTCACCGGTGTCTTTCCAGCGTAAGAGACTCCTATCGCGAAACCGATGGCCGCAATTTCATCTTCAGCTTGATGCACAAAGCCACCAACATTGTGAAAATAGGTCGCCAAGTGGTGAGAGGCGGAGGTTGCCGGAGTAATCGGGTACATGGAGCAAACTTCAATTCCCGCGGCCATACATCCCAAGGCGATGGCTTGGTTTCCATTCATCACAACTTTGACCGTCTTGTCTTCACGGGCAGGGACTTCCACTTCGAAATCAACACTCTTCCGACTCCACTCGTATCCTGATTGAAACAACGCCAAATTGACCGCAACGACTTTGTCTCCCTTTTTTTTGAACCGACCTTCGATTTCTTTCTTCACCAAGTCAAAATCCCGGCTGTAAATACCGCATAACATTCCAACCACCCACATATTTTTCCCTCGCCTTGGATCCGTAATGTGCTTCAAGCACTCCTCTTCGATGGGGGTTTCATAGATCTCGTATCCTCGTTTGCGAAAGTCTTCCAAGGCTTCACGATAGTCTTCACGAATCTCGGGTTGGGTTGAGTCCGCCCATTTACGATCGATGAAGACCTTAGTCCCTTTTCTGAGTCCCTTTTGATCAATACGGCTGTATAAAGCCTGCTCGTTAAACGCAACAACCAAATCCGCAGTATCTCCCGCATTGGTCATGGCCTTTGTCCCAAAACGAATACGGTTTCCACTGGCCCCCTGGCGTGATCTCGCCGGAGGTTCAATTTCTGCCGGGATGATTTCAACGGTCCAAACACCATATCCCATTTTTGCGTTGATGGTACCAAAAATCTGACCTGCGGTTTGGGCACCTTCTCCGGAATCACTGATGATTTCCACAATCTGTTCTTCAGCTTGTATGCGTTTCAGTTTTGTTGAAGAAACGCCTTCTTCACGAGGCTTGTTGTCTTTCATGTCTCACTTCCAAGTAGAGTTAACCATATAAATGACAATAAAAATAACTTAAACTATTTGATCCAATACGATCTTGCCATAACAGTCCAATGCCTGAACTGGATACTCGCTAAATTAAAAATAACAAGGGTTTTTTTTATTATTAGGTAGTTTTACTAATTGACCGTTTTTAGGACTCACTATAGTCCTTATAGTGTAAAAATTGGCTGGTTTTGAGGGGTAAAACTATGATTTTAGGACGCTGGGAGTGATCCTGTTTTCGGCCGGAAAACTTGAAGACAGAGGTAGCGCAAGAGGGGCTTTCTGTCAGGAGTGTGAAAACTGATTTCCCGGTAGGGTAGGTGGTTGATGAACAAGATTAAAAAAGAATTACAAATCTTGAAAGATGTTGTTGATAAAACAGCGGATGCGGTCATGATTACGGATCATGAAGGTGTCATCGGGTTTGTTAATTGCGCTTTTGAGAGGATATCGGGCTACTCACGTGAGGAATTGCTTGGTAAAAATTCAAGAATTCTAAAATCAGGAGAACACCCCCAGGCCTTTTATCAGGATCTTTGGGAGACCCTGGAGAGAGGAAAAACCTACAGTGGCGCATTGATTAACCGAAACAAACAAGGCGAATTGTTTTGTGTTCAAACGACCATAAGTCCGATTACAGAAAAAAGAGGAAAGATCACTCATTACATTGCCTGTTGGCAAGATGTCACAGAAAGAGGTATGGTCCAAAAGGCTTCACAGGATTTAGACGAAAAATGGGATTCATTGATTACCCACTCTCCGGATTTGATCGTCATCGTTGATAAAGAGTGTCTGATTTTGTTCATTAATCAACCTCTTGTTCTGGCTGATTTGGAAGAAGAACGAGTGCTGGGAACATGCATCTATGAGTATTTACTCCAGGAAAACAATGAATTGCTGAGAGGGGTCATGGCGCATGTTTTCGAAACCTCTCAGCGTCATGAAATGGAATTGCGGGAAAGCCATTTTAAAAAAAAGGATTTTTGGTATTTATGTCGGGTGAGCGCTGTCAGTCAGGAAAATCAGGTCATTGCGGTAACCTTGGTGTTCACTGATATTACCCAGTTGAAACAATCCGAAGCTAAACTTCGTAAAAGTCAACACCGTTACCGGGTGCTTTTGGAAACAGTGACGGATTATGTTTACACGGTGCATGTTAACAACGGGGAAATCGTCTCAGTCTCCCATCGTACAGGCTGCTTCGCCGTCACGGGGTACCCGAAAGAGGCTTTTGAAAAAAAGCCTAAGTTATGGTCTCAGATCGTTTACAAGGAAGATAGAAAACGGCTTCGGTCTCATGAATCAAAGTTATTGCAAGGGAACGATGCCGTGGCGTTGGAGCATCGCATCACGCATAAGGATGGAAGCCTCCGTTGGGTTCGGAATACCCCTGTTTTAGAAAGAGATGATTCCGGGCAGTTGATTTCTTATGATGCGATCATCAGTGATATTACGGAGAGAAAACGGGCAGAAGAGGCGACCATTACCGCATTGAAAGAAAAAGAAACCCTCCTGCAGGAAATTCATCATCGTGTCAAAAATAATCTGGCTATTGTTTCAGGCTTTTTAGGGTTACAGGCCTCAATGACTAACAACAAAGAGGTTTTGGAACTTTTTAATCAAGCACAAGATCGTGTCTATACGATGGCCTTGATTTATGACAAACTGTATCACTCTGAAAATTTATCCAAGATTAATTTGCAGGATTTTTTAGAAACACTGACGGAGCGCCTACTTTCGGAATATTCAACCGGCTACCACCGAATTGAAGTTGAATCACGATGTTGTGAAGGCTGGATTGACCTGGATCAGGCAATTCCCTGCGGTTTGATTGTCAACGAGCTCGTGACCAATGCGTTGAAACACGCCTTCGAACCCAACAACAAGGGGGTGATTCAAGTGCACTTGAAAAGCGTTGATGAAACGCATTGTTCCTTACAGGTGCATGACAATGGTAAGGGTTTTCCGGAAAATATTGATACCAAAAAACCCAAAACCTTGGGGCTGAGGATTGTGAATGGCTTGACCGCACAGCTTCGGGGAACCATCACGATCGAACCTGCTCAGGGAACCACGATTGACATTTCATTTCCCTTGAAAAGAAAAACCTAAAATAAGCTTACCTCTATTCCTTCAAAGCTTCTAACTCCTCCCACCGTCGATAGAGGCGGTCAACGTTTATTTCCGCTTCTTTCAGTTGCGCGCACAGTTTTGTCAGGCGGGCCGCATTACTCGTAACTTCAAGGTTTTGAAGCTGTTGTTGCAGGGTGGTCACCATCTCTTCGGCTTTTTCAATTTTTTTATTCATCCGGTTTAATTCCTTTTGATCTTCGTAACTCATTTTGCTTAAGGCTTTTCTTTTCTCCGAAGAAGTCGTTGGTTGTGATGAGCGCACTTTGTGTTTTTGATACCATTGGTCATAATCCGCAAAATATTCCGCATTTCCCTGACCATCCAGATAGAGAATCTTATCACTGAGGCGATCCAGTAAGAAACGATCATGGGTTACCAGTACGATCGCTCCGGGAAAATCTTGAAGACTTTCCTCCAGGACTTCAAGCGTTGGAATATCCAAATCGTTGGTAGGTTCGTCTAACAGTAAAACATCTGCGGGTTTGAGCATTAGATTGGCGATCAGAACCCGAGCGTGTTCTCCTCCGGAAAGTTGTGCCACCGGTAAATTCAATTGCGCTCTTGGAAAAAGAAATCGGCTGGCCCAGGCGGCAACATGAAGGGAGCGTCCTCGATAAATCACACTGTCTCCCGCAGGCGCAAGGGCTTGTTTCAGGGTTTGATTGGGGTTCAATTGCTCCCGTGTTTGATCGAAGGTTACGATTTGAACGCCATTCGCTTTGGTGATTGAACCCGAGTCTTGAGATAATTCACCAGTGAGCAGTTTTAATAAGGTGCTTTTTCCACTTCCGTTGGATCCCATTAATCCCAGGCACGTTTTGGGAGAAAGGGTGACATTCACCTTCTTGAGTATTTGCTGCCCTCCTCGGGTTATGGTCAGATCTTTGGTTTCAATCAGTTTTTTGGTTTTTCTGTGGGTTGCTTCAAAATCGAGCTGTGCCTTTTGGTTTTGTGCATTACGACTTTTAACCTCACTGAGCTGATTTTGAAGCTGCTCCGCATTATCAATTCGAAACTGTGCTTTGGTGCCTCGGGCTTTGGGCCCTCTTCTCAACCACTCTAATTCACGGCGGACTTTATTGGAAAGAACTTGTTCCTGTTGTGACTGTTCATGAAGAAACTCTTCTCGTTTCTGGATAAAATCACTATAGCTGCCTTCGACCTTCAAAAAGCCGTCAGGGTATTGTTTATTGAGTTCTACAATCCGGTTGGTCGTGTTTTCTAAAAAATACCGGTCGTGACTGACCAGAACAAAGGCGAAAGGCGCGTTCTTCAGCAGCTCTTCTAACCAGAGTATGCCTTCAAGGTCGAGATGATTGGTGGGTTCATCCATCAGTAATAAGTCCGGACTTTGAATGAGCGATTGAGCGATGGCAACCCGTTTACGCCAACCTCCTGAAAGGGAACCCACTTTTTGGCTCTTGTCCTTGAAATGCATTTCCCTGAAAATTTCATTAACCTGTTGATGGCGTTGTTCTTCTTCCATACTTTCTGGCAGCGCCTCCAATAACGTTTCTCCAACGGATTTGAGCGGAGCCAGTTGGTCATTTTGAGGCAGATAAACCAAATGGGTTCCTCGTTTCCGCACGATGGTTCCAGAGTCAGAGGTTTCCTGTTCTGCGAATATTTTAAGCAAGGTGGTCTTACCTGAACCGTTGGGGCCGATTAATCCCAAACGTTCATTTTCAAAAAATCCTAAAGAAATATTAGAAAATAAAGCGTTACTTCCATAAGACTTGGATACGGATTGGCTGCTGATGAGAATAGTCATAATTAAGGTTTTTCCTCTTCTGTCGGTCTTACTGTTTTTTCCTGAGAGCTGATTCAACCCCCACGTTCTTGATGACGCCACCTTACACGGTCACAATAAAATTTACCAGCGATTCAGTGGAATTTTCAAATAACAAGCGAATCTCCTAACCGTCAGCGGAGTTATTCATGATTTTAAAGGAGCTCAACTATTCATTGGCCCCTTCTTGACCCGGGAAATGACAAACGAATAGACATCTTTCCTAAATAAACGCTGGATTTTAGCGGGTTTGTAGAAAGGGTGCCGCTTAAGCGAAGCGAGCGCGCCACTTAAGGTAGGGTGCCGCTTAAGCGAAGCGAGCGCGCCACAAAGAGAAAACACGGTAGAAAGTCTCGCGACCAGGACAGACCCCTCAGAAGGTTTTGGGCGTAAAGTTGGCGGGAGTTTCAAGGGAAAAGACTTCATCATGGATGGCTGCCAGATACAGCCCCGATCGCAGGACGTCCTCTCTCACGGAAGACTCGGTATCCACATAGACGAGCATTCCCCGGATGGTTTTGTCGGAAAACTCCGGAAAAAACAGCCGGAAGTTTTTCAGAATCTCCAGCGTTTGGTCCAGATCCCGTTGTTCCAGACGACTTTTGACTTCAATCACATACAACTCATTCACCGTCCCATTCGTATAGGCCACCGCGTCCACTTCCATATTCTTTCCCTCTTTCCTTTTGCGGAGACGGGTCAGAAAGGTATCCATCCCAAAGCGTTCTGTCATGATTTTCGAGATGGAGGGAAACGCCATCCCTTCGGTGAAGGAACCAAACTTGTTATTCAAGCCTCCGATATTTTTTGACAATTCTTTGACGATACGGCTCGTTTCCGCAAATTTTTCATTGAGCTGTCGGTCGGTTTCCGCAAATTTTTCATTGAGCTGTCGGTCAGTTTCCGCTGTTTTTTCTTTCATCTCACGGCTGGTTTCCTTGAGTTGACGGTCGGTTTCCTTGAGTTGACGGTCGGTTTCTTTGAGTTGTTGGTCGGTTTCTTTTTGGGCGATTGCCAAGCTGGCAACCAGTTCTTTGAGTTCTTGATCGGTCATAAGCCCTTTTCAGACAAGCGTTTTTTTAAGCAGGTGTTTTATGCCATTCTGACAAGAAACTGGACGAAGAGCAAGCGGAATTTCAAAGCGGACGCGGCTGGAACCACAGAGGAAAGGTTACGAAACAAAGAGCAAAGCCTTCCCAAACTGGAGCTTGGGAACGAGGAGAAACTTAAGGTAGGGTGCCGCTTAAGCGAAGCGAGCGCACCAGAAAGCCG
>JBBCAX010000024.1:0-27766 GCA_051382335.1 Deltaproteobacteria bacterium TL4 | reverse complement strand
TATTTTGGGTAATTGTTTTGCTTTTTATAAAAAAAGACAGGCGAAATGAAATTGGTTGGACTTTTTTTAAAAAAAGTTCGTCGAAATAAAATTTATAGAAATTTTAGATAAACAACTAAATAAACAGACTCATTTATGTAATCAAATACCGCAATAATCCCTTCCTCTTTACCTTTTCCAACTATTTCAAAAGCTTTAGGATCTTGTTTTTGAAGTTGAGAGTATTCCATGTCCAAATCCACATAGCTAATTACTGCTGGAATCAGGATTTTTTCTTTAGCATAAGCGTTATTGAAGAATATTACTATAATAGTTGCGATTAAAAATAAAACTTTTGACTTCCACATAAGTACCTCCACCCTTTATTTGTTTGTTGGTTGTAATAATGCATCTTCTTTCTTATTTTCGGCACCATAGGATGAATCCAAATATAGCGTGGTACCATTTGAGACAGCACTTTGAACAGCATTACGACAAAAAGTATTGTCGGTAGCAGTAGGAGAAACGAGAGAACGACCGATTGTATTGTTATAGTAATCCATCACCGTTTCTGTTCCAGGTCCAGGACTCGAAACTTCATGAGCGTTTGTCAAACCTTCGGAATAGAAGGCATCAATATATTGAGTAAGCAAACAACTCCAATAAGTGTGTTTTGCTGCATCGACTTTTGTGTTATGTTGTTGCCCCGGATAAACTTGTGATGCCCATATTTCAGGTTCTTGAGATGCTAACACATTAGCAATATTGTGTTGATTAGCTGTATACGTTTTCTGAGGGTTTGCAAAAGCGAATTCTGCTTCTCCAAGTCCAGATGGCCTATCTTTGACTCGGACAAGCACTTGTGTGTTTGTCCCCTGAACATCTACACTAACCGTTGTATCTCCAGGCGAGTTAAAAGTCACAGAGACTTGATATCCGGTTTGCCCCGACGCCTCACCTGACCATTTTATGAGAGAACCAGGAATAGAGGGAGTTTGAGAGAGCGCGAGTTTAACTGTACTCCCCGTATAGACTCCCAATGACTTGTAATATTGATCGATAACCTTCCAAGCAAAACCCATTTGTGAATGTTGAAATTTTAGGTCCTCCCTAGGTTGAATCTTAACAGGAATAACAACAGTTTTGACAGGATTATATTTACCTTCCCAAAACTCAATTTTTATTCCAGTGGGGCAAGGATTATCCTGAGATGCTGAAAATATTACCTCAGTCTCATTAATATGATTAAACGGCAGATTTGAAGAGAACCATATGGTATAATATTTTGGAGAAGTGATTTTAATATTTAACATGGTACTTCCTCCACATGACATTTTGACAGGATTAGGGGAAATGTCTAAATAGACACTCGAATAACGCCGTTTGGCTTTAGAAAAATGAGGAATAGAGAGTTCAATGATATCCATTGTGCTCAACGTCTCAACGTCTGCTGCGAATAAGATTCTTCCATCACCGGATGAATCTGAAACAAGCACATCTTCTTGGTCGGCGGCAGAAGATCCTTCGTTACTAAAAAGTCTATAAACCATTAACTGATCGGCAGTTTGATCCTTCATTTTTTCAGTGACTGGAATTATCAAGGTTAAGAGCTGAGTTAAAAGTCAGTCCTTGAGGATGAAAAATGATTTCTGAATTATCCGCGTTCTTAATCACACTGATATTAGTGTCCTCACTTAAACTTCTCGCTGGAACACTCAGGTGAACGCCATCATTAAATGAAATTGTTCCACCTGTATCTTTTTTAATCATTTTTCTGATACTTTCCCGGCGGGCGGATCCTCCTGTGTTATCAACGACAGGAATGCTATATGTATTACTTTTCCAAGTTTGATTAAGGACATCTTGATGGGTCGCTATAGCTTTTAAATATATTATTCGTGGACTACTTTCTGAAAAATTTACGATCCCAGTATAGAGACCATCATTAGCCGATACATCACCATTACCCAAATCGCCACTGTCTGTTAAACTTACAAGCATTTTGAGTTCTCCGCTAATATCTTCTTGTAAACTGACAGAATTTGGTTCCCCTTGGACTTTGACAGTGAATGTTACTGGTGTATCTTGGCTTACATGTATAATATCAATAGAAGACGAGATTGAGGAAAATCGAATTTCTTTGATTTTTACACCAATCCCTGTAAGCCTTTCCCCTAATTCGTTTCGGGTAAAAATGAGCAAATGAATAGCACCTGAAGGAATAGTGGTATCTTCAGAAATGGTATAGGAAAGATCTTTTCCTGTTGTAACTACTCAGGTGTCTGAGTTCTGTAAAATCAGTGACTTATAAAATGAGGACCCCTGATTTTTTGCTTAAAACAGCCTGTTTTTGAAAATTGCTTCAAAAAAAGTCCTGTAAAATCAGTACAAATGATACCTGAGTAGTTACTTCCTGTTTTTTCTATAGTCGTGATAGCAAGCTCGTTCTCAAGTTTTGTATTGGCATCCGATCCCCAATAGAGAACATAGTGAGTAATATCACTTTCATCGCTTGCTTTTGTGATGATTATCTCTCCGGCGATCTCGCCTTCATCTATATCGGTATCAGCAAATACCACACTACTTGCTGCATGAGTCGGAACAGCCTCTTTAATATCAATAAGTTTTACGCTTATTCCTGTATCCATCTCACCATTGGCATTTGTGGTAAATACCAACAAATGAGTAGCACTATGCAATATAGCAGTATCAGCAACAATAGTGTAACTTAGATCGTCACCTGTTTTTACTATGGTTGCGATAGCGGATTGATCGGTAAGTTTAGTGGTTTCATCCGATCCCCAATAGATAACATAATCTGTAATATCACTTTCATCACTTGCTTTCTTGATGATTATGTCTCCCGCGATCTCACCTTTGTCTGAATCTGTATCTGTAAAAGTGAGCCCTTCAGCAGGGTGAGTAGGGACATCTCCAGTATGATCACCTTGTAAAAACTTGAGTATGTTCTCAATAAAGTTTTCAAATACTTGGGTTAAATAATTCAGCCAACCTTTAATACTTTCCCATAAACTGCCTAAAAACCGGCTGGATCGTTGTTGTGATGAATCTTGGAGGCTTGAATGGGTCGCGAGAAAATTTTGGATGCTGTTTTCAAAATTGGGATTGGCAAAGGCGTCATTAAGTCCTTTCAACGTTGTTATCCCGTTCTCAACCAAAAAACCATTGAAGGAATTTAAATCTTGTTCGATTCTTTGTCGGTTTTCTGAGCCTTCAAGACTATCAAGATAGGGCTGTATCGTTTCTGAAATTTGAACGTCAGCGTTATGGAATGACTCCTCCTCAGCTTTGTTGTTTGAGGATTGCTGATCGCACCCTATCAACAAAAGGAATAGCAAAAGGAGAAAAGCAATGGGGTGTATTCGTTTTTCAACAGCCATAAGTTACCCTTACAAGTTCACTTCGTTATTGTTCACTGACATTCATGATTCCGGTATTCGTTTTTTTTCGGAGTTTCACGCCATAAATAGTGTCATGTAGAGGTTATGCGCAAATGAATTCTAATAAGTAAAGATTATTTTTTCACTAATTTTCTATACAGGAAAAGGAAAATTGGTGGAGACGAGGGGGATCGAACCCCTGACCCCGACGCTGCCAGTGTCAGCTTTTTGCGTTCTTAATCGCTTGATCCACGGACATTGCCTTTTCCCCACAACGGGGTTCCCTGCGGGTTGCTTCAACCATGGGTGTTGCTTCAAACCACCAGTTCCACATGAGACGAGCGAAAAAAATCCGGCTAAGGAAATACCAATAGACTTATTGGGGAATGAATACTACAAGTGTGTTTGTGTAAAAAATAAAATCTCATTTTTCATATTCCTAATTTAGGCTTCCTCACATAGCACATCATTTTTACTTTCACATACTTTTGTGATTCTTAGGAATGCTCAAAAAACAAATTAGGAACTTTTCAGTTTTTGAAAGGAATCGCAGTATAGTTCCACATTGGTAAAAAATGATCAAAAATAATCTTCGTATTTTCCTTAAGGAACGATAAAAGAATAGCATGGAAACTTTTACCAAAAAATATCTTCGGCCCGGCATTCGTAGAGACGCACGATTCGCACGTCTCTACAGATCTGAGAAGGGGCAGTTGATTGGATGAATTTTCTAAGTTATTGTTTGTCTATTACTAAGCGAAAATCGGAAACAGACATTACTTCAGCTCAAATAGTTTTTTTCAAATTTTTAAAAAGAATCTGAGTTTTTCCGGGAAAAGCTGCGGCTGAAGCGTTACGGTTGTTTCAGCTTCCCAATCTCATGACTTCTGCGGCAATTCTTCCTAAGGGGAGGATCTTATCCACTCCGCCAAGTTTAATGGCTTCGTTGGGCATACCAAAAACCACAGAGGTTGCTTCATCTTGAGCAATGTTGATGGCACCGGCTTCCTTCATTTCCAACATTCCATGCGCACCATCGTCCCCCATTCCGGTCATAATCACGCCAATGGCATTTTTTCCGGCATAGTGTGCGGCAGAGCGAAATAAAACATCAACTGAAGGACGGTGACGACTGACGAGAGGACCGTCTTTAACCTCGACATAGTACCGCGCACCACTCCGTTTGAGCAGGGTATGACGATTCCCCGGAGCTAATAAGGCCAGCCCCCGAATTACAGAATCGTTGGTTGACGCTTCCTTGACAGTGATACGGCAAAGTCCGTTGAGACGATTAGCGAAGGCTGTAGTAAAATTTTCAGGCATATGCTGCACAATCACCATCCCGGGAGCATCCTCAGGCAGCGCTTCCAAAAATGTTTTAAGGGCTTCGGTGCCTCCTGTTGATGCGCCAACAACTACAATTTTTTCAGTGGTTTGGATCATGGCTTTAGAATGCGATTTCGCAATAACAGCATCCGCGTTAAGCTTGGGAGCCACTTGCATCATTTTAGGGAGATCCCGTTGGGGGTTCCTTTGTGTTAACAAGGCGGCTTTGACCGCATCACAAACCACAACTTTCGATTCTTCCAGAAACTGCTTGGTTCCCATTCGGGGTTTGGTAATAATATCAACCGCGCCATATTCCAAGGCTTTCAACGCCGTTTCGGATCCCTTAACGGTCAAACTGGAACACATAACCGTAGGTATCGGATGCTGGGACATGATTTTTTTCAAAAAAGTAAGGCCATCCATCCGAGGCATCTCCACGTCCAACAAGATGACATCCGGAATCTGTTCTCTCAACTTCTGTGCCGCGACAAAAGGGTCTGCTGCGGTTGCGATCACTTCAATTTCAGGATCCGAAGATAAAATCTGTGTCAGAACCTGTCGAACAATGGCCGAATCATCCACAATAAGAACTTTAATTTTTTGACTCATGTACCGTCCAAAACTTGTAGGGTGGTTCAGACTAAGCCTAAGAGAAGTCCTTCTCCACCGGTTTCAAGGCAAAACACCTCATTTTCATTCCACGCTATACTATACTTGCGTTGGATTAAATCTTTAATTTTGTGGTAGGTCGGGATTACATGCCCGACCCCTGAGAATGCTGAAATAGGGCGGGGCATGTAATCCCCGCCTACCATAAACAGAAAGTAGGTACTAATCCGGAAAGTAAAATTCTAACCCGTCAAAAGTATAACTTCTAAAGAATAGCGACGAGCTCAATCATCCCCCCAGGGACAACTGAGATTCATTTTCCATCGAGGAAAAGGTGAGCTCTTCCAAAGAAAAAATGGTATTAACATCAAGAATGGCAATGAAGTTATCATGTTGTTTCCCCATGCCAATTAAAAATTCATGGGTGATTCGGCCTCCCAGTTTTGGGGGCGGATCAATGGCTTCCGGAGCTAATTCAATAACTTCACTCACAGAATCCACTAACACACCAATGGCCATGGACTCCTCATCAGCCATCAGTTCCACAATAATCACGCAGGTATCCACCGTTTTTTGGATTTCGGGCATGCCCAGTTTTAAGCCCAAGTCTAAAACGGGAACCACACTTCCTCTTAAGTTGATCACCCCACACATGAAATCTGGGGTTTGAGGCACTTTGGTCACCTTTCTGAACTCCAGAACCTCACGAACATTTAAAATCTTAAAGGCAAAAATTTCATCATCAATTTTAAATGTGAAATATTGAAGAGTTTCCGTTATTTCTGCAACACTCATTATACTCTTTGCTCATTTAAGGTTGATAATTAACTTGTGATTAAAAGAACTCATTTCTTTTTCTTATAAACGGTTGGAGAGACTTGCACCAGCGGAACCTCCATGCCCTGCAAAGTTTCGGAGTGTCCAATAAAGACATATCCACCGGGAGACAAATATCTGCAAAATTTATTAAAAAGTCTTTCCTGAGTGGGTCGATCAAAATAGATAATCACATTTCTGCAAAAAATAATGTCAACCGGATCGCGGAGATCGAAACTCTGATCCATCAAATTGAGTTGACGGAAGGTGATTAAGTTTCGTATTTCCGGGGCAATCCGAACAATCTTTTGACTTCGATCCTTACTTTTTAAAAGATACTTTTTCCTCAATTCCATAGGAACCGGAGTAATCATTTCTTCGTTATAAACACCACTGATCGCGGTCTTCAAAACGTTGGTGGAGATATCGGTCGCCAAAATGGAGAAAGGGACACGACAAGCCGTGGACTGTTCAAAAAAATTTTTCAGAACCATCCCCAGTGTATAGGGTTCATCGCCTTTAGAACAGCCTGCACTCCAAAGTGTCAGTTTTCGACGCAGGACCTGAGGATCATTCAACAAGTCAGGAAGCGCTTTTTTTATAAGGTAGTCGAAATGCTCGGGTTCTCTGAAAAAATCAGTTTTGTTGGTAGTTACCGTGTTGATAAACTCAGGGAGTTCCTGGGTTGTGCCTTGAGGACTGAAAAGATAGTCGCAATATGCTCCAAAAGATTGTAAATTACAAAATCTCAAGCGACGCTGAAGACGGGACTCCAGCAAGGTTTTCTTGACAGGAGGCAGTTTGATTCCCAAATGCTCATAGACATATTCGCTTAAACGCTTAAATTCCTTTTCTGATAAAACTGGCGGGGTACGGCTGGCATAATCAGAAGTATTCATAATCAACCAATCTCTTCAAAGTCCAATAGTTCAAAAAAGCGCGTCAGGGTTCAGAACGACCACAGGTTCACTTCCCAAAAAGGTGATGCCGATGTAAATCGGCATGTTTCCGTAAGTTTGAGGCAGGGGCAAAATCGGCATGGTTGCGTAATGCAAAATATTATTGATGACAACCCCCATGGTTTCACCTTCAACCTTGATGATCAAAATGCTTGGAATGTCACCCGCTTTCCTAGAAATATCTGTTCCAAAAAATTTATTCGAGTTTAAAATGAATAAAGCCTTATCCAGATGACGATATGCGGGTTTTTGGTCTATTTGTAACAGATTTTTGGGATTGTACTCATGAAAAGATTCGACACGATCTTCAGGAATCGCAATTTTAAGCTGATCAATAGTTACAATAAAACAGGGTAAAGAAACGTTGTTTTTAGAAAAGTTAAAGTTCCAGGAACAACCTTTTCCAACTTCAGATTCAATCTGACAGGTGCCGTTAAATTGTTTCATCGCTTCCTGAACCGCATTTAAACCGACCCCTCTGCCGGCATTATCATCCAAGGCTTCCGCAGTTGAAATGCCTTGAATAAAAACGAGATGCAGCACTTCCTGATAAGACATGGCTTTCAATTGTTCCTGTGTGTACAGGTTGTTTTCTGCTGCTTTTTCAATGATTTTTTCAACATCAATGCCTCTGCCATCGTCAGAGACTCTCACAAAAATATGAAGTGCGTCCTCCCAAACCTCAACCGTGATTTTACCAATGCAGTTCTTACCCAGACGCTTGCGCTCATCAGGTATTTCCAAACCATGAATTACCGCGTTTTTTAAGGTGTGATTCAGAATCTCATGAATGGCATTCCAAAACTCGCGATCCGCACAGACTCGATGATCTATATAAATAAAATCAGCCTCTTTGGTGTATTGCTGGGCTAAACTGGGAATGAGACGTTCATAACGTGATAAATCCAGAGGGACTTTTTTGATATGCTGGTGGGTGTCGATAAATTCATTATACAAATCACTGGCTTCCAATAAAAGCTCTTGCGAAAGACCTTCTGTCAAGGTGTAATAAAGGTTTTTAACCTGTTGTGAAAGCTGCTCATAGCCCCCTAAAGAAACCGATAAATACTCTTCATGAGCCCGCTTTCTAACTTCACCATGATCGGTACTGCGTTGAGTGATTAAAGTTTCGAAAGCCTGGAGTTGAGCCCCTAAATAAGCCTGTCCTTTTTGCAGGGTGTTATCAATCTTTGCGATCCAATCGGAAACATCAAATTCGGTATCAGGATCTTTTTGATAGGCTTCCAGCATTTCCTGAGCTTTGAAAATAAATTGCTTTAACAAAACCACGATCGAAGCGGTCAATACCAACTGGTTTTGAGCTAAAGGGCGGGTGATATCCTCCATCTTATGACAAAGATGTTTGGCTTCAGGAATCACAAAACCCGAGGTTCCCTTAAAGCCATGCACTTTGTTGCCTAACAGACGAAGGTTTTCATGATAAATGAACATATCCTTGCCGAAAACAAACTGCTTGAATTCTTCAAAGTTGAAAACGTTTTCTTCGAGGTAGGCATAAGAGGAAAGGGCTTTGACTAAAACCAGGATTTCATCGGCAAGGTTGTTGCTGTCTTTCAAAATACTTTGCTGCATCGCAGGATCCACAATAACCGCTGATTTAAGCGATTCTTCCTGCTTCTTCATCTTTTTTTCAACTAAGGCAAACTGTACCGCTTTTTCTTGAGGGACTAATTTCCCTACTAAAATATTTCGCTCCGCATCATAGGCGAGTTTGGTACTGAAAAGATGTTCTTTCCCTCGATCATCAAAGAATCGGACCAGAATGGGAAAAGGAAAATTTTCCTTTTGATCAAAAGCAAAGGGAAATAACGAACTCAGGGAAGGATCCTCTAACAGAGATAAAAAATCAGGCGGTTCATTTTTCAGATCCCACTCCTGAGGCATATATTGTCGTAGCGACTCATGAGCAAATACCAGCCGAATCTTCTGATCGACATGAATCTCCATCTCTTCCGCAAGGGACTCTACATCTTTTTCCAGCATAGCCCAAGCGCTGACATCACGGTTTATCCCAATCATTTCTTTCGGATTTCCCTGCTCATCATAGACACAATTCGCGGAAATTTGCATAGGAAGCAGTTCACCACTGCGGGTTTTGAATTTGAGTGTGACCCCCCGGATCTCAGGAGTCAATTGACTCATATTTTTCTGAAATCTAAAAAAGAACTGGGTTAAATCTTCATCAGCAATATAATCTGAGATTGCCGTCCCGATCAGTTCCTCTGGGGGATATCCTAATATTTGCTCAACATTCTTACTTAAATAAATAAATTCTAAATGAGGATTTATCTCCCAAATCAAGTCTGGAATATTCTGTAATAAATTATTTTGACGTTGATTGAGTTGTTTGAATTCAGTGGTTATTCGAATGAGGTCAAAAGAACGTTTGATTAAGCCGTTGAGATCGAGGAGATCTACGGGTTTACTCAGAAAAGCTTGAATCCCCATGTTATAACAGATTTCTTTTTCCACATCGCCGCCATGCCCTGTCAGCACAATAATAGCATGAGCTTCGAACACCTGAGCGGGAAGTTCTTTCAAAAACTGAATCCCATCCATTTTAGGCATTTTAAGATCCAGCAACGTAACCGGGGGTTTATGCTCTCTGAAAACCGCAAGTCCTTCCATACCATCTTTCGCAGTAAGGACCTCATACCCCTGCTTCAATAAATGCCGCTTCAGTAAATCCCGGATAAAGGCTTCGTCATCTACAATCAAGATCTGATTCATTGATTTCCTTCACGTTCTAGCATTTGCTTGGCTTGGTTGATTTATCCAAGGAAAAATCTTTAATCAAACCATTGATATCTAAAATAAGTCCGATTTCCCCATTACCTAAAATGGTGCATCCTGCGAGATGTGACAGGTGTCCCATATAGCGGGGAAGTCCTTTAACCACGATTTGTTGCTGTCCAACCACTTCATCAACGAAAAGACACACCTGCTCCTCATTTTCCTCTACCACAATCAAATTCCCCTCATACAGATTTTTGATTTTTGTTTCAATCTGATGCAGTTCACTCAATCTGATGACAGGCAATTGCTCCCCTCTCAGTTTCAGCATTTCCGTATTATTTAAAGTTTTATTAATATCCGAGGGTTGCGGCTGTATGGCTTCCTGTACCGAGGTAATGGGAACCGCATAATGAGCTTGCCCAACACGAACCAACAAGCCCTCTACAATGGAAAGGGTCAAAGGAATTCTTAAAAGAAACGTAGATCCCTTTCCGGCTTGAGTGCTGATGTCAACCCGTCCCCTCAATTTTTCAATATTTTTTCGAACCACATCCATTCCAACCCCCCGTCCTGAAACATCGGTCACCTTTTCCGCGGTTGAGAATCCAGGTTCAAAAATCAGTTTCCAAATATCTTCATCAACAAGTTGCTGCTCTGGGGTAATTAAGCCACGACTCAGCGCTTTTTCAAGAATCTTTTCACGATTCAGACCTTTTCCATCATCTTTGACAATAATCCACACTTCATTACCAGAATGCCTCGCTTCCAAAAGGATCTGTCCCTCAGGATTCTTACCTGCGGCTCGACGCTCTTCAGGGGATTCAAGACCGTGGTCCACAGCGTTTCGAATGATATGCAATAAAGGATCGGCAATGAGTTCCACCAGCGTTTTATCAACCTCTGTGTTCTCACCCACCAACTCCAGTTGCGCAAGTTTTCTTGTTTTTTGCGCGACATCATGGACCAATCTCAACATTTTACGAAAAGTTGAGGAGATAGGAACCATACGCATGGACATGGCCACATCCTGGAGGTTGCGAATATTTTTACCCAGTTGAGAAACCGCCTCTTCCAAATCATCATAAGAGGTTGAGCGCATCACAGGATGACTGGAAATCATCGCGTTGGCGATCACCAACTCGCCCATCAAATTAACCAGTTGATCCACTTTGTCCAAACCAATACGGATATCCTGACGTTTTGCGGAAACAGACGCTCCCGATTGCCCCTTGGCACGAGCCTGCTTTTCCAGCGCTTTATCCAGATCCTGCTGCCTGATTTCCCCCATTTCTACCAGCAATTCACCCACAGGCGCACGTTGACGTTTCAGCGCAATTTCAACAGACTCCGGACGTGCCACCCCCATTTTCACCAGAATATCCCCCACGGCCTGATGAGCTTGTTCCACGGAGGAGTCGGACCACTGAAGATCCAACTGCTTTAATATTTCATGAAACAAATCCGGTTCAATCTTTTGTGTCTCGGTGAGTTGATGAACGGCCTCTTTCAGAAGATCGATGACCTTGAACAACAGATTCTGAATCTCTTGATTAACTTCGGCATTTCCAGATTTAAACTCTTCCAAAAAGGACTCTGTTTTGTGTGCGACAGCTTCGATGGATTGAAAATTTAACATGGCGGCATTGCTTTTCAGCGTGTGGAAGCAGCGGAAAATAGTCTGGAGATATTCCAAGGAATCAATATCGTTCCCTAACTGATTCAAGACCAGTAAGGCGCCTTCTGCTTTTTCCAAATACTCATTGGCATCTTTGATAAACTCGGAAAGCACATCTTCTGTAAGCGAAACCGAAAACAACTCCTCTTGATTTTCTTTTGAAGATGTGATTGATTTTTCGAAGGAGGTGGAGGATAATTCAGTGCTACGCTGAGCCAGTTCTATGTTTTCTTTGAGTTTTTGAATTAAAGCCTCTACCTGTTCTGGACAGGTCTCGTCGTTAGATTCGATTTCAGCGTGCTCTAACAATTTCCGAATCAAATCACAACTTTCATTAACCAAGTCAATATGCTCTGCACGAAGCGTTGAGGGATCTTTCCGGAAAAGCTGTAACAAATTTTCTGTGGTATGAGTCACCTTTTCAGTGTTTGAAAGATTTAAAAAACCGGCGCCCCCTTTCAAAGTATGAAACATGCGGAAAATACTGCCTATGGCATTTTCCATTTCTTCAGGCAAAATCATTGTTCCCAAATCAAGAATCATTGGCTCAACATTATCCAGCGTCTCACGACTCTCTGTGATAAAATCCTGCAATATTTCCTGCATCTCCGGATTCATATTTAGTCCCTCAGGTGTCCTAATTTTGTTTTCGCCTGGGTGGATTGATCCCCCATCCAGTCAAAGTCTGTACCATCAAGAAAGGCATACTGAAAACGCGTCATTTGTTACAACTCCCTTTTAAGCAAGGGTTGCATGACTTCCTTGAGTTTGTGGGAAATTTCCTTAACGGTTGACAATTGCAACTGAACCATAGCCGGTTGAAAATTTGCGTTTAACGCGGCCAGGACCAAGTTAACCCGTTTGATTTCATTGTCATTAAACGGGGTCGCAATAATCCGTTTTTCTTGAATTAAATCCCGGATTTCAGAGCAAATAAACCTGACAATTTTGGGACCAGAGTACTGATCAATGAAGCGTAATATCTCCTTTAGACGAAAAAGCAGTTGCTCTAAAGAGCACTGATATTGCTGCTCTGGACTCAAAGGGAAAAGACCTTCCGGGGTTCCATTGAACAAATTGAACCACATGTTTTCCAGATCTTCCAATTGGAATAAAAGCTCTTCCCACAGCAGTTGTTCATAGTTTTTTTTTCCTGTCATCTTTTCAAAGGAATAGGCTTTTTCAAAGGAAAAAATCTTATCGGTAAAATGTGCCATAACCTCTCTTTCAATTAAAAAAAAACGTAAAACGTCCTGATTCAAGATTCAATTCCGCAATGTTTCAAAAGAGCTTCAATACTCTGAGGACGTCCACGGAACGCTTCAAACAACTCTATGGCGTTTTTCGAACCCCCTTGTTCCAGTATAGTATGTAGAAAATCCAAACCCGTTTGTCTATTAAAAATTCCTTCTTTCTCAAACCGGGAAAACGCGTCACTTGACAGGACCTCTGCCCATTTATAGCCATAATAGCCCGCGGCATAACCCCCTGCAAAAATATGGGTAAAGCCATGTTGAAAACGATTAAATTCAGGAGATTTCACCACAGAAACGGCATCCCTGACTTCATTTAAGACTTCCTGAATACGGGCGCCCCGTTCGGGTTGGAAATTTTGATGCAGTAGAAAATCAAACAAACTGAACTCCAATTGTCGAAGCATTTGGAGTCCGGATTGAAAGTTTTTTGCATTGAGGAGCTGATTCAGAACCTCTGTGGACAAAGCTGCCCCTGTTTTATAATGTCCGGAGATGAAATCAAGCGCTTCTTTTTGCCAAACCCAGTTTTCTAAAAACTGACTGGGAAGCTCTACCGCATCCCAGGCAACACCGTTGATACCGGCAATACTCGGATAATCCATTAAGGTTAAGAGATGATGTAACCCATGTCCAAATTCATGAAACAAAACGAGAGTCTCTTGATGTGTGAAGAGAGCAGGCTTGCCACCTACAGGTTTATTCAGATTACAGACCAAATAAGCGACGGGCGTTTGTAACTGTCCTTGCGCGTTCAGGAAACGCACACGGCATTCATCCATCCAGGCGCCCCCCCGCTTATGAGGTCGAGCATACAAGTCGAGATAAAAACTTCCTCGAAGAATTCCGGCTTCATCAAATAATTCAAAAAAACGGACATTTTCATGCCAGACGGGAACCGTTTTTTTCTCTTGGACGTGTACCCCAAATAAACGCTTCACGACCTCAAACATTCCTGCCAACACCGTATCTTCAGGAAAAAACGGACGAAGTTCTTCTTGGGAAATAGAATATTGGTGCTGCTTGAGTTTTTCGGAGTAATAGCTCAAGTCCCATGCCGCGAGAGATTCCTGTTGATAGTGTTTTTTCGCGTAGTTTTGAAGCTCTTGATATTCTCTTAAGCCCGCGGCTTTTGAGCGCTCGACCAAGTCCTTGAGAAAACAAATCACCTGATCCGGATTTTCTGCCATTTTGGTAACCAGAGAATGTTCCGCATAATTGGCATGCCCCAGGAGCTGAGCTAATTCGTGTCGCAACTGTAGCAGTTCCTCCATGATTTTTGTATTGTCCCATTGACCGGCATGGGGACCTTGATCCGAAGCACGGGTGATGTAAGCTTTATAGATTTCCTGCCGAAGCTTTCGATCATCCGCATACGTTATCACCACGGTAAAACAGGGAGGCTCCAAGGTCAGAAGATAGCCTTCCAAGCCTTTTTGCCGTGCCGTCTCTTTTGCCGTTTCCAGTGCTGTTTCAGGCAACCCTTTTAATTCCTTTGGGTCCAGAATATGTTTTGTCCAAGCCATCGTCGCATCCAAAACGTTCTCACTGAATTTGGAGGAAAGTTCAGTCACCCGTTTTTTAATGTCCTTATATCGCAGCTTTTGTTCTTCAGGCAACGCAACGCCTGACCGTTTGAAATCTCTGAGGGTGTTCTCTATGATTTTTTGTTGAGGAGCCGTCAATTTGTGGTATTCCGCTCCGTCCGCAATACTTTTGAACGCCTGGTACAATTCATAGTGCTGTCCCATAAATGTCGAATATTCAGAGATTTTAGTCAAACACGCATTGTACGCTTGACGCATTTCGTCAGAATTCATCACCGCATTCAAATGTCCGATGGGAGACCAAATCCGGTTCAAACGATTATCCAGAGTCTCCAGGGGCAACACCAAATTGTCCCAAGTGTAAGGAACCGATTGCTTCAACAAGGATTCGATTTCTTGTAAATTGCTGTTGATGCCGGTTGTGATGGCCTCTTCCATATGTTGCGGAAGAATTTGCTCAAAGGGAGGTAAATCCTTCATTTCCAAAAGAGGGTTGTTCATAATGGATGATCCTTACTTACAGGGGCGACCGCACTTGCGTTTACGTTCTGGACCATTGAAAGCTCCTTCACAGAGAAAACTTTGTCCATATCAAGAATGAGGACAGTAACCTGCCCCTCATTCATTCCAACGTTAAAGAAAGAAATCGTATCCTGGAGTTGTTGCGCTTGAGAAGAAAGCTCTTCAGCGGTAGAAGCCATTTTTGCCAATGAGAGTGTTTTAAACATCGCTACCTCCTTAAACGTTAACATTTCAGCTTACGGACCCACCGTCCAACAATGAGTTGGAATCAATCCAGCTACGTTTTGAAACCTTTTTAAGGCTATCCGCTTTCCGTACCTCATTTCAACAGAGGCGTAAAGACAATTTAAGTTCTATTTCGTGTTTTTTGTCTTTTTTACCCCTTCAATTCTGGAGTAAAACCTCGGCGCATTGTATTTTCAGTGACACAGCGGGGATCGGAAAAGTTCAGCAAATAGCCGGGTCCACCAGCTTTGGTGCCGATGCCGCTCATCCCAAAACCGCCAAAGGGCTGTCGATCAACCAGGGCACCGGTACAGCCACGGTTGAGGTACAGATTCCCTACTCGAAAACGACGTCTTGCCAACTTCAAATGGCTGGGCAAACGAGAATAGACGGAACCTGTTAAGGCAAATTCAGTGTTGTTTGCGAGGTCTAAAGCCTGTTCGAACGTTCGTGTCTTACAAACGGTCAGGATGGGACCAAAGAGTTCTTCCTGCATCAAAGGGTGAAGGGGATCCTCCACCGCATAAATGGTTGCTGGAATGAAAAATCCTCCTGGTTGAAACGCGCCTGAATACAACAGGTCGGCATTATGAATTGGTTTTTCTATGATTTGTTTTAAGCGCTCATAAGATTCCTGATCCACGACAGGGCCAAGTCCGCAATGAGGTTCATACGCGGGCGCGACAATCAGACTTCGGGTTGCTTCAATGAGGCGATAAATGAAATCTGTGTACGCGGAGCCTACGACCAGAACACGGGAACAGGCAGAACATTTTTGTCCGGCATAACCAAAGGCACTTTGAAGCACACCCGATACCGCAAGATCCAGATCGGCGTCGTCATCAATAATAATGGCGTTTTTTCCTCCCATTTCGCAGACGATTTTCTTAACCTGATACTGATTTTCAAGGGTAATTCCCGCCTTTTTGATAATCGACAAACCCACTTCCTTACTTCCGGTGAAGGCAATTTGAACGATCTCCGGATGCTCCACCAAATAGCTTCCAATGACAGGCCCTTTTCCTGGAAGAAAATGAATCACCTCTTTAGGAAATCCCACAGCCAGCAAGCGTTTAAAAAATTCGTAAGCGATCGCGCTCGACTGTTCCGCAGGCTTCAAGAGGACAGGATTCCCCGCGACAAGCGCAGCGACAGACATCCCGCAAAGAAGGGCAAGAGGAAAATTCCAGGGAGCGATCACAGCGGTTGGACCTCGACCTTCATAAAACAGGATGTTACTTTCCCCATCCATGTCCCCTTGTTTTCTGGGTTTCAATTCCATCAAGGCTTGACGAGCGTAATAGCGGCAAAAATCAATCGCCTCCACCACATCCGCATCGGCATCTCGCCAAGGTTTCCCGACTTCAAACATTTGTAACGCGGCTAATTCAAACCGATCCTCTTGAAGTTTATCCGCAAGCTTCTCCAATAAGAACGCCCGTTGTTTTAGAGGTTTATCTCTCCACTCCGGCCAGGCTTGAATTGCGGATTCAATCGCCTCATCCACATCGTTGAACGTCGCAAAGGAGACTTTAGAACAGAGCCACTCTGTCTTATTGGGAGAAGGATGCGCCCACAGATCCTCAGAAAAACGTTTTTCTCCTTTGATCACGACAGGCACTTCATAGGGCAGCATTTTTTGGAGCTTCTCAATGGCGGATTGGAGTTGTGGCGAGGTTTCGGGTTGAGTAAAATCCAACTGAGGTGTGTTCGCGAAAGGGCTTTGGATATCGCCGTAAATCATTTTTGAGGAATCCCCCACACCTGGTGAGGGGTTAGGCCGTACCAGGAGTGTTTTTAAATTGAGACCATCATGATGACGTTGCTTTAAAAAACTACTGTTGGCTGTGTTTTCCAACAACCGTCTGACCAGATAGGCCATGCCTGGCAACAAATCCCCAACAGGCGTATAAACGCGCACACGGTTCCCCATGGTCCGCAAGGTTTTTCTTTCCTCATCCGCCATTCCATAAAGGACTTGAATTTCAAAAGCGTTCTGAGGAATTTTCTTTTCCCTGGCTTGCACAATCGCATGAAAAATGGAACGTAAATTATGACTCGCGAAAGCGGGAAAAAGATCTTCTATGTGTTCCAGCAGCATGACGCTCAACTGCTCATAATTGGCATCTGTTTCCGCTTTGGAGGTGTAGACCGGACACACATAGCCATGTTGTTTTGCGTGAACCCTTTCATAATCCCAATAAGCCCCCTTGACCAAGCGGACGGTAAGAGGTGTTCCTCGTGAGCGGGACAAGGAGAGCAAGCGGGATAAATCTTTTCTGGAACTGGTAAGATAGGCTTGAACCACGGTGCCGAGATGCGGCCAATTCCTTAATTCGGGATGAGCGAGGATTTCTTCCAGCAGATCATAGGTGATGTTATGGTACTCCCATTGTTCGAGATCAAAATTGACAAACACCTCATGCTTTTTCGCATGCAGTAATAAAGGAATGATTTTTTCTTTTAAGCGTCCGACAGCACCCGCGTTATCCACAGAATCCAGGAAAGGGTCCAGGGCTGAGATTTTCAGAGAGACATTGGCTCTGGGAATAGGGCCCAAGTGATTTCTGTCAATCAAATCATCTTCTCTCCAGGAGGCGGATTCTTTGGCCAGCAGTTCGATCAATTCAAAGTACTTGTGTTGATAGGCTTGAGTTTCAACGTCACTAACGGTCTCTTCTCCTAAAATATCCACGGTAAATCCCATCCGTTTGCTATGAAGTCGCCGCAATCCGGAGAGGGCCCCCGGAACATCGGCGCTAAGGATGAAACGTTCCGACATATCCATGATATTTTTGCGAACAGTACGGGTCGCCAATCCCCCGGTAACGCCTCCCAACGCGGCCTTTAAACCAACATTAATCACACCAGGAAGGTCTCTTTGTTTTTGCAGCAAGTATTCTTCAATATGCTCTGCCATTTGTTGATTGGTTTTTAAAACAGGCAGCACATCAATAAAATGAAACATATCAATTTTGAAATCCGGATCCTTCATGACCCAATCCATTAATAACTCTTGCCAGTAATCTTTATTGAGCAAGTTGTGAAATTTACGGCTAAGCTGGCTTTGAAACTTAGCGCCTAATTCAAGGATTTGATTGTCAATATGAGATGCATCCGGTTGTTTCAAAACTTCCATGGTGTTCCCTTTCTTTTATTTCAACTTGAAAAATTGTAACGATTCAGCCGCAGTTTTTCGCAGATAAACGCAGATAAAAATAATCCACCCAGGATAAAGCCTTGGTAACGTCACTGAATACCTCTATAGACGTTCATTTAAATAAATTCATTTGAGTCTAACCTGGACTGTGGAGTGCCAAAGCTTGCTTTGGCCAAAGCCAAAGAAAGGCCTTCGCCTTTCTGGCCAAAGCAAGCTTTGGCACTCCTGAAACAGCGTTGTTTAAACGGATCACGCGACAGGATGAGTTTTCTGAATATATTTAAATGAACATCTATGTGTCCAGGTTCCTTAAGTGCTTCTTGTCAAAATTTTATGAAAGAATCCAGTCCCAACTTGAGTTCGTCTCCACATTCCCTTATACTCAAGCACGGGACAGTGTGCCATCAGTTCTTAGGCAGGGAGATGTCATGGAAACAGAGGGAATCCGCCCAGAAATCACCCCTGGTATCATATTCTGGTCCATCATGCTGAACAGCTTAACCTATGTCTCGGAACGAAACCTGGAACCTGATCCTTTCATATGGCATCCGTTACTCCATCATTTTTTTAACCAGTTTGAGATGGATTTTATATATGAACGCTAAGCTAAACGTCTTGAGCTTCAATAATGACTATGATGGCCTCTTTTAGGAATAAAAATTGCTGTCCCTGTTTTTGCTGTCTGTATTTCCTTGTCTAACGCCTAAACTCTGCGCAAAATTCAAAAACGAAAGGTTTCTGTGGCAAAAGAAAATAAAGAACCTCAGGCAACTCCGCCTCGTAAAGGTGCAGCAAAAGGTATTAAAAAAGAGGAGGATAAGGGGAAAGGGGGGGGCGACATTGCCAGACTCGAACTGCCCGAGAAGTTTAAAAATGAAACGCGTTTTTTTATCAGTAGAGAATCCACGGAACGGGAAGAACGGGAAATGGGCGTTTTCTTTAAAATGATCGATATCATCGTTTATGGAAAACTTAGAATCACCCTGGAACAGTTCCAGGCGATGATCAAACAAAACAAAATCACCGAAGAAGCCTTGGACCAACACCTCCGACATTACATCAAAAGAGGTCCCAAAGAGGCGTATACCCACCTTAAGGTCATCGCGTCGATGCTGATTGAACAATCAAGAGAACCAGGACAATCGATGGGAACTCAGGTCGTTTTGCTGTTCAAAGCGATAGATTGTCTGCGTATGGGCATTCAATACAGTGACAATGGTGTGGATAATATGGCCTCCTTCATGATTCTCCAGGTCATGGCCAGAATGCCCAAGGCTTTTGTGCATCACATGAGTCGGGAAAAAGAAATTTTCAACCAAAATGTCGCGATGCAACGCGCGCTTAAAGAAAAGCTACCAACCATCAATGTCCGTAATCGGCTGGCCTCTTTGTACTTGAAACAAAAATGTTACGCGGATTCTTTATTTCACTACGAAAAAATGCTGGACTACTTTCATGCAAAAAAGCCGATGACACCTCAAAATAGTGAAAAAATATGTGTGCTCCATTTGAACATTGGAGATATGCTTAAAGATATCTATTCCTTTAACGGCGAATTCAAAAATGGACAGATTTTTCAAAACTTCCTGTTCCGCTATAATCGAGATGCCGAGATTCTCTATAAACACCGCACTCCTATCACGCCCTTAAGTGGGCCTGTGAATAAAATGACGATCAAAAAACAATTTACCGAACTCCAACAACTTGCGGTGGGTCATTATGAGATCGCACTGAAATTTTTTCCCGCAGAAAAAAATCGCATGAAACGATCCGAGATTTTGGTGATTATTGGAAAAAATTATGCGGAAATGGGAAAATTTGCTGAAGCCGCTTTCCGTCTACAGGATTCCTTATTGTTACTGGGAAAAGAACGGAATTCGAAACCTGTTTTTGAACAAAAGAGCACCGTAGTTGAGTTAATGAAACAGTGTGTTGTCAAATTAGGAACTTCCCCCAAAGGCGAGAAAATACGATCTTTTGTCCTTCAAGAGTCAAACAAACTTGACGCCGACAAGCAAGAGTGGGATGAGGCGGAAAAGAAGAAAGAAGAATTCCGGAAACAAGCTGAAGACGGAGGCCGCAGGAAAATCCTTTAGTACTTAGACCAGCGGAAATTCATGTTGAAGCCATTCCTCGTAGTTTGCGGCAAAAGGAAAGCATAATTGAGTCGACAAGTGAAGAGGCGGTTCCTCTTTGTCTTTTTGTTTTCGGAGGATTTCTTTAAGATGCAAGGTGAAGTGCGCTCTCAACTCCGAGATGTCAAAATCATAAGGGATATAGTACATGTGCCCGGCAACATAGAATTCCTGCCCAATCATTAAAAAAATTTTGGACAAGTTGAAGGGTTTCAACTTCTTACGATAAAGGTTGAGACGGCCCAAACCTAGAAATACCTGAGTCACCGAACAGGCTTGAGCCCCTGCTATTTCGCGAAAATCACGAGTACCGCGAAGTTGTTCACTGAGATGCCGTATTTGAACCAGCAACGATTTGGTCGAACGGGGAAAATGAGCTTCAATGAAATGCAAGCATTCATTGATGTTGAAATCACCAGGAATCAGGCATTTGTTGGGAGACGCCACTTGATATTGACTTCCAAAACCAAGTTCAACGCTGGCAAGGTCCAGGTGTTGAAAATATCCCGCATAGTGCATGAGCCTTCTCATTGACGCTTCCATTCGCTCTTCTGACATTCGAGGATTGAGGGTGATCCGGCAACCCAGTTTTTGCTGCAATTGGTGCTGTAAGGCGGGGACTGTTGCCCCTGCGACTTCCGGGTAAACAGCCACCTCATGAGGAACCGCGAAGTGATGAGAATTTAATAATTCTTCGGGCAATTGAGGTTCTTTGGACAAGTCCCCACATTGATACCTCATGGAAGCCACACAATAGTCGGCATACAGTTCCCTGAGTTCCGGGCTATAAAGGAGGGGACCTCGAATCTCCAGCGTATAATCCAATTTTTCAAACAAATCTTCCTCGGTTTGATAGTAAAAGCGGAGGTCCATGATGTGGGGACGGGCCAAACTCCCGGGTTCATGGGAAAGCTCCCAGAATTTGAGGAGTTTTTGTAAAGAATCCTGATTGATTTGCTGAAACGAGGGAAAGTTTTGAAACTTGTCAGGATGGATCCGGGCAATCAACTTTTTTAAGGGTTTATTCATCTGCGCCTACTGAAAAAGAACTCAACACTGCCTTATGAATGAAGGCTACCGGTCTAAAGCGGGACAAAAACGTAGGTTGGGTAGAGCGTAGCGAAACCCAACGAAAAACGGACATCACTACCTAGATGTTGGGTTTCGCTACGCTCTACCCAACCTACTGAAATGATGACTGTCCCGTCTTAGGCCAATAGCCTGGATGAAGGAAGAGAATCTACAATTTTAGTCAAGGAAGTCAAGCTTCGATGCATGCTCGAATTTGGTTTCCAACCTTCCGCATTTCACCGTCTTGATATTTATGGCGATTTTTAAACCCCAAAAAAGACCCTTCAGGACGTGGGATGATATGGAAGTGAACATGAGGCACCTCCTGTCCTGCGCCTGGTCCATTATTGAGAATCAGATTATAGTCAACCCCGCCATAAGCCTGACTCACCGCTTTAGCAATGATTTTCATGGCGGTCATTAAGCTGGACGCTTCAGCCACGGTCAAATCTTCTAACCGAAGCACCTCCCGCTTGGGAACCACCAAGGTGTGTCCGGTTGCTACCGGTAGAATATCTAAAAAAGCCATTTCCTTTTCGGTTTCATAGATCTTTTCGCAAGGGATTTCCCCCGCGATAATTTTACTAAAAATAGAGGGCATGACATGCTCCTGAATAAGCGTTAATTGAGGGTCCGGATCTCGTCAAGGGTTTGAGGCAACACTTCAACAAGATAGGATTTAAAAGGTTCTGAAAAATCAACTTCAAAGCGATTCCGTATGGCAATCAGAAATAGTAAAATCATTCCCTGACCTTGAAGCATCTGGGATTGCGTGAGTGTGTAATAAGGGGTTCTGCCAATGTAAACAACGGAAGAATGGGGACTTAAGCGTCTGCCTTGAAACAGTAGCTTTAAATACCCTGCCGCCTGAGTGTGAATCCGTTGGTATTTTGGTAAATCATAATCAAAACAAGCATTGCCTAATTGTAAAACAAATTTCCAGCCTTTTTCAATCCGTAAACGCTGTTGAGCAGGATGACTTAAAGTGATGCTGAACGGAAGCTTGGCCCCCAACATCAAACTCCACTCCCTGTTTCGCTGCGTAAGCCCCGATTTCTGCCATTGTCCCTCCGTTTTCAGGTAGAGGGGAATTTGTTCCCTGCGGATATCAAAAGGATTGTCTCTTTGTGTTTGGATCAGCAGCACACGGACAAACTCATTGTACGCCTCATAGAGAGGCAACCTGTTTCCAAAAAAAGTTTCAAATTCTTGTGGAACACTCGAAAGATATTCTTCACTTTTTGCTCTGAAGTAAGGAGAAGAACACTCCGAAACAAACACAATACTCCTGGAGTAATAAAGGAGTTCTTTAGCGTATTGGAAACAGAGACGCTCAAAAGGAGATCGCTGTAGCGGGTGTTCCGGACCTGTTTCCAAAGGCAGGGAGGGAAGGGCCTGAGGGGGTTGAATCAAAGTCGCTTTTTGAAGGACAAGCCCGGTTGACTCCAGCAAGGGAGATGACGGCTCGCACTCTTCAGGAAGCTGTAAGTCCGTGTCAGGGTCTTCTTCAAGATCCACCAGGAGTGAGGCTGTCTCCTGCTGAAGCAGAGGATGGAGAGGAAAGAGGGCATTGAGTTGTTTCATCCACTGTTCTATGGACCGAAAATCAAGGGCTTTCAGCGAAACATCCAGGGGTTGCGCCCACCCTGAAGGAAGCTGTTCGGTCAGTTTTTGTTTGAGCCAGAGCTCCATGGCCGGATCTTGAGAACCTTGAAGGAGTTTCGTAATAAAGTATCGATTTCTTAAAATCAAATAGACGATGTATGCCGGCGAAAACAATAAATTCAAGCGCTGGATACAAAACAACTCCAGTAAATAAGGGTCTGGATCGTTGTTTTTGAAGTATCGAAGCTGCTGGTTCATCAGGCTTTTTTGATAAAGTTTATCCGTTCCACATTGAAAATAACTGGTTAAGGACTTTTCCAATTTTACTTGGTATTGCGTCAACTGATGAGATTCCTGAACTGAGGTTGTGAGTTTTTCCAAGGTGGGAATGACCGATAGCGAATGGAAACATTTTTTGAGATTGGACAAAAAACGCTCTTGTCCCTGACAAGGGTCATAATTTTCAATCAGCAGCAAAACAGCCTGCAAATCGTATAACCGAAGCGCATGAATGAAGCCCTTTTGGAAAGGACTGGCCGGGGAGGATACGCCCTGCCCTCCCTCCGTTAAAAAGACACGTCTCAAGGCTTGATAGAGTTGGATTCTAAAATCCTGCACAAACGGAGAGGTGTAGGGCGCCAACTCCTTGTAAATGTGCAGCGTTTGATCTTTCCAATGAGCGGCTGTACTCACACTTGCCTTTAGGGACAAAACCAACCCTATCGATTAAATTTTGACATCAGTTGGCTCAGGTCCTTATTAAAATTTCCAGAAACCTTGGGGGCTTCTGGTGCGGATGAGGGTTTAGGCTGATCTTTGACCCCTTTGGCAGAATGACTTTTTTTCTGAGAAACGAGCTTTTCATGGGGTGACGATTTCATGGATAACGCAATTCGATTACGAGGGATATCCACTTCTTTAACAGTCACAGAAACATGTTGCCCAACAGCGCAGACTTCCATCGGATCTTTGATGTATTTGTCCGATAATTCGGAGATATGGACAAGTCCGTCCTGATGCACGCCAATGTCAACGAAAGCGCCAAAATGGGTGATATTGGTGATGGAACCATTCAATCGCATTCCAACCTTCAGATCCTGGATGGTTTGGACACTCTCATCAAACTGTACCGACTGATGGTCCTGACGGGGGTCCCGTCCTGGTTTACGTAATTCCTCAATAATATCTTTTAAGGTGTAGAGTCCTACGTCTTCAGACTGATATTGTTTCAGGTCAATTTTTTGAAGCAACGATTCCTTACCGATAATCTCTTCAACAGAAAGCTTTAAATCCTGGGCCATCCTTTCTACGATGTTATAATTTTCAGGATGTACCGCTGAGCGGTCTAAAGGGTGGGTTCCTTCCGTAATGCGTAAAAATCCTGCCGCTTGTTGAAAGGTTTTGGGTCCTAAGCCACTCACCGCTTTTAACTCTTCCCGTGTGTGGATTCCTCCATTTTGATCGCGATAAGCCACAATCCGTTTTGCCATACTCTTGGTAATTCCGGACACATAACTCAAGAGCGGAACAGAGGCGCGATTCAGATCAACCCCGACATAGTTCACACAGGATTCCACCGTCCGGTCCAAAGACTGCTTCAAGCGTGTTTGATTGACATCATGTTGGTATTGTCCCACACCAATGGATTTGGGATCAATTTTTACCAGCTCCGCCAAAGGGTCTTGATATCGACGCGCAATGGAGATGGCACCTCGAACCGTTAAATCCAGATCAGGAAATTCGTCCCGTGCCTCTTGGGACGCGGAATAGACTGACGCGCCAGATTCATTCACAATCATTTGTTCCACAGGCTGAGCCAGAGTGGACAAAAAGGTTTTCACAAACTGTTGAACTTCCCGGGAAGCGGTCCCATTACCGATACAAATAATATTCACTTTATAGGTTTCAATCAGATTCCGCAGTATTTTTTGTGCTTCCATGACCTTGTTTTGAGGCTCAACAGGATAAATAACGCCATTGTCCACGAATTTACCAGTATGATCAATGACAACCCACTTGGTCCCTGTACGAAAACCAGGATCGAGTCCTAACACAATTCGTGCGCCTCCTGGAGGATGGAGAAGTAACTGCCGTAAGCCTTTCGCAAAGAGCTCAATGGAGCTTTCGTCAGAGATGTTTTTTTGCTCCAAGCGGATATCCGTTTCAATCGCGGGTGCCAACAGGCGGGCGTAAGCATCTTGTAGAAGGGACTCCAGGATCGGTTGGAGGTCTGAAGAACAGTTCCTCAGCCAGTGTTTTTTCAGAATCAAGAAGGCGGAAGTTTCGTCAACTTCAATCGCAACGCGCAGAATTCCTTCCTTTTCCCCTCTTCTGATCGCCAGATAGCGGTGCGGTGGAATGTCACAAACCGCCTCTTTAAAATCATAATACATATCAAACTTGGTGGATTTTTCTTCATGCTCCGATTTGACTTTGGTGGTGAGCACTCCCGATTTCCAAGTCCAGACACGGAGTTCTTCCCGTAACGCGGCATCTTCAGAAACCCATTCCGCGACAATGTCTTTCGCACCCGCGAACGCTTCTTCCTCCAGCAGGGGCGTCTCTTGCTGTTCGTTAAAACTTTGCAGCCAGGCCTTGAGCGTGTTCAGGGTACTGCCAGGATCCAGAAGCAAATGGGCCAAAGGTTCCAGACCTTTTTCTTTCGCAATCGTCGCTCGTGTTCGCCGTTTGGGTTTGTAGGGTAAGTAGAGATCTTCCAATTGCTGTTTGGTCGTGGCGTTTCTGAGGGCTTTTTCCAATTCAGGCGTCAATTTTTCCTGGGTTCGAATACTTTCCAGGATCACCTCGCGACGCTCTTCCAATTCCTGAAGATAGGTGTATCGATCTTGGATCTGCGCAATCTGAACTTCGTCCAGGTTATCGGTGGCTTCTTTCCGATACCGTGCGATGAAGGGAATGGTGTTCTCCGCAAGCAAAAGGTCTACGGTGTTTTTGACTTGGGAAAGATTCAAGGAGAGTTCTTGAGTGATTTGTTCGATGATTTTCATAAAGTTTCGTTTTTCAAATGTTGTGATTTTTGGGCGCTGGGGACTGAAGATCTAAAAAGGAGTTTGATACAACTCCAACAGTTTTTCTATAACTAACTCAGAGTTCCATTTTTCGGCTTCTCCTACAAAGTTCAAAATAATCCGATGCCGAAGAACCGGGACGATCACCGCCCGGACGTGTTCCAGTTTTACCGCACTGTCTCCAGACAAGAGGGCTTTAGCGCGTGCCGCCATCACAATATTCTGGGAGGCACGAACGCCGGCACCCCATTCTACATAGTTTTGAATGAAATCCACTTTAGATTCCTGAGGACGTGTTGCTCTCACAAAACGCACCACCCAGGATAACAAATCATGAGTGATGGGAACGGCTCTGACAAGTTTTTGACAATCCAATAAAACTCGAGGCTCAAAGACAGGAGTTAAGAGCTCTTGGTATTCAGCGGCAGGAAGCTCCGCAATTCGGGCCTCTTCTTTTTCTGAAGGGTACGTCATTTCGACATTGAATAAAAACCGGTCCAGTTGAGCTTCCGGTAAAGGGTACGTCCCTTCGGAATCAATCGGGTTTTGAGTCGCGAAGACAATAAAAGGATTAGGCAGATCATAAGTTTTCCCGGAGGCGGTAATCTGTCGCTCCTGCATCGCCTGAAGCAACGCGGCCTGAGTTCGGGGAGACGTCCGGTTGATTTCGTCGGCAAGGAGTAAGTTGGTGAAGACAGGCCCCTGAATAAAACAAAAATGTCGTTGCCCCGTTTCGATGGACTCACTCAAAATCTCGCCGCCTGTAATATCGGAAGGCATCAAGTCCGGAGTGCATTGAATTCGGTTAAAGTCCAGATGAAACAAACTGGAAAGCGTTTTGACGAGTAACGTCTTTGCCAGCCCCGGAACGCCTGTAAGCAAAACGTGCCCCTTACAAAACAAGGCAATGACCAGCATCTCGACAATAGACTCTTGTCCTACGATAACTTTCCCAATTTCAGCTTTGAACTGTTTGTTAAATCCCAGCAAGGCCTCATGCGTTTTAGCAATATCAGGGATGTTGGACTCTTGTTTGGAGGTTGCTTCCATGTTTTAAACTTCTGGTGTTGGGTTGAGACACAAAACACGCACTTATACTCATAGATGTTCATTTAAATAAATTCAGAAAACTCATCCTGTTGTGAGATCCGTTTAAACAACGCTGTTTCAGGAGTGCCAAAGCTTGCTTTGGCCAGAAAGGCGAAGGCCTTTCTTTGGCTTTGGCCAAAACAAGCTTTGGCACTCCACCGTCTGGGTTAGACTCAAATGAATTTATTTAAATGAACGTCTATAGATAACAATCCAGGGAGAGAAAAATGACGTTGACGATCATTTTTGTAGATGCGATTGAATTTCAATAAGCGTTACGAAAGCTAGCTGAATAGCATGGATCCGATCAAAATCGCAAGCGATCTTTACAGCAAAATCGACATCGGCCCAGGCCCTTTGTGGGTCAACCTTCCTAAGCTTAATACGGCTATAGTCATCGTTTCGCCAATCCAGCAATCAAGCGACTGTCAGGGTATTGCTCCTTTGCTCCTTTTTTCTGGAAGCCGCCGGTCTGGATAAAGGTTTCATCCTCTAACATCGTAATCCGCTTGGGACTCATCCTCGCTGATAAGCGAGCCCCTTCTTCCTTCTGATAAGGACGAATCAACTCCGCCACTTCCTGCCCAAACGAGCTTTGACTCCCG
>JBBCAX010000023.1:0-1817 GCA_051382335.1 Deltaproteobacteria bacterium TL4 | reverse complement strand
AAGCAATCGCTCAACGCCAACCGACTCACTTCTAACAATCCCAATATCATCGAAAGTTTATTGTTCGCTTCTCTAGCGGCTCAACTCATTTCAATGGTGATCTTGAGAGTAGGTTCTACCCAGTTAAACGGGGAACAACAATTAGCCCGCTCCTTTCAACGAATCTCAAAAATTGCGGTTGTTCTCGCAAATGATTTTGTGAATTTTTTTCTGCGATTGACCAAACACCCTTTCAACGACCTTGTCGAGAAAATAATTCTCTTCGCAAAAGAGCTTTTCGATCCAAATTATCAACATCGGGAAACATCCTTGATGCGATTGGATAGAGAACTGAGGAGCGGGATATAAAGAAGGTGGCTGTTTATGTGATTGAAATCATAGTATTTAAAACACGAACACTTATGAAGTCCTCCTTATATTTTTGTTTGTTTTAAGTCATTCTCAATTTAAACGCCGAATCAATAGGTAGATTCCCCCTATGTCGTCACCAAATGCAGAATCGACAGACTTAGACGGATCTATTCATGCTGGCAACGGCTAGCGTGTCTCTCCGTTACTTTCTTCTTCCTCTTCTTGGTGAGTGAGGTCGTGGAGGCAGAATAGTGATCTTGTCGGTATCTTCCTCAACACTATCATCGGGGACTTTAATGTTTTTCAGTAAATACGACAGACTGGTTTTATCCTCACTATCAATCATCATTTTAACGATTAGAAGCAACGCCCCATTACCCATCCCACCTAAAACGCATGCGAATTCAAAACTCAGGGAAGAAAATAGCCAGGATAATAAATATCCAACTCCGATGCTAAAACCAAGGAAGATGGACTGAATAACCGTATAAATAAAAATACCCCAAAAGGCAGCTTTGAAAAAAATCATAATCGGTACCAAATCAAAAGATTTATTTGTATTTATTTAGGATGAAATCATTTAACGCGGCAGTCTAATCGTAATTGATTGGGATCTTCAAGCCGATATTGGGTAAGGTTGAGAGTTTTGGCGTATCCCCGATGAACAGATATAGTGCGCAAGGAAAGTTTTGTCCTGGGAACGAGGGCATCTTGCCCTCACCGGAGGGCGGGACGCCCTCCCCCCAAGACAAAACTTCTCTGGACAGCTATACTTAATCTCCTACCCTGCGTCGGAATAGTTTTTGATACTGGGAATCAAACATCAAATAATTCCGTCCCATTGAAACATCAGCGAGCGAGAGCATTCCTGCTGTCAATTGATTAACAACCCACAAAATAACCTGATCTCCTTGCGCCGCTTTGGCAATGGAGCTGAAATGCTCCACATATTTTTCATATCGGGTTGATGTTTGTTTTATCCCAAAAACAGTCATCCTTTCTGAATAAAATTGTTCAACAAGATCACTGGGATGAATCTTTTCACCAAAAATAATTTGTCCATATTGCATTTTTAACTCTGGAAAACCTGCGGCTTTTTGTCGCGCTTTTTCCAAGTCATTGGGTAATCCATCTGAAATATTGAGGATGGAGGTGAAACCTTGCCTTTTTTTACCCAATAATTGCGCCGCTTGAAAAGCCGCGTCATAGGCGGTTGTCCCCGAAGGAAAGATAAAGTGATCCAAACGGGTTCTGATCGTTTTTTTGAGCGTTTTGAGGGGTCCTGGAAATTTTTCAGATGACGGATGGTTCAACTCGCGCAGAATCCGCTCCATTTTTTGGGACCTTTCAAAAGTAGTTTACACTTTGTTGTCATTCCCGCGTAGGCGGGAATCCAGTCTTCGATACAGGGCGCTGGATTCCCGCGTTCGCGGGAATGACATCTCAACGGATGGAACGACAAACTG
>JBBCAX010000022.1:0-45176 GCA_051382335.1 Deltaproteobacteria bacterium TL4 | reverse complement strand
TTTAAGACCTGTTCACTTAAAGTATAGTGCTCAAGGAAAGTTTTGTCCTGGGAGCGAGGGCCTCTTGCCCTCACCGGAGGGCGGGACGCCCTCCCCCCGAGACAAAATTTTTCTGAAACACTATCAGTTGATCAAAGTGGCTCATTGGTCCTCCTTACAATGTATTTGAAATTCTGAAAAGCTGTAAAGGAGGAGGATGCCAGCAAACCCGCAAAATCCAGATTTTATTTTGGAAAGATGTCTAATATATTCAGAAAACTCATCCTGTTGCGTGATCCGTTTAAACAACGCTGTTTCAGGAGTGCCAAAGCTTGCTTTGGCCAGAAAGGCGATGGCCTTTCTTTGGCTTTGGCCAAAGCAAGCTTTGGCACTCCACAGTCTGGGTTAGACTCAAGTAAATTTATTTAAATGAACGTCTATAGAATCCTAACGTTGAGTCCTTTTTACCATAAGGACGTTTGCTATAGTGTAAGGATCCGTGACGAACGATTAAAGCGTGGTATTCTTGGTATAAGGGGACATGCTGGGGAAGATTATCTTCGAAGAGCTGCTTCATGGTCAGGTAGTTGTGAGTGTCGTTGAGTCCCAAGTGCGAAAAAATACGGTAAGTATAAGCATCGATTACAAATTCAAGCTGGTGGTAGGCATAAAGCAAAATACAGTCTGCTGTTTCATTTCCAATACCTTTCACCTTGAGAATTTCCGTTCGGGATGGAGCACGTTCCTTTAAGTCTATAAAGAAGCGGGCAGCGGTTTGAAGATAATTTGATTTTTGGTTTGCGTATCTTGCTGGTATGATGGCTTCCTTCAAACGATTTTCATCTAACGCCAGCAAGTTTTCAGGAGCAAAACCGGTTAAAGGAAATAAGTTGTTGAGTGCAATTTCAGCTTGTCGCCAGGTTGTGTTTTGAGTAAGAATGGCGCCTAAGTAAATTTCAAAGAGCTCATTACGGGTTTTAGGAAGGTCAAATTGGCCGCAATGGTATTTTTGAGGTAAATGAAGCAAAGGCCACCACCCTTGAGGACCGTAGGCTTTAAGAAGTTTTTTGTAAATTTGATAGTAGAATTGGTTTTTCATTGCTATTCTTTATAAAACAGGGAGCTCAGAGCCTTTATGCTCCCGCTGTGGTTAAATGATACTATAGATAACACGGTCAGTAATGTTTCAAATCATTAATGAAATCAAGTCTTATCCTAAGGATTCTTTATGTTACAATGCTTAGAAATCAATAATTTTGCTACAATTCAACATATAAAAGTCTCATTCAATTCAGGGTTTTCTATCTTAACGGGAGAAACAGGCGCGGGAAAGTCGATCATCATTGATGCCATTCAACTGATATTAGGTCGTAAATCAGATATTTCTGTGATTCGCTCAGGAAAAAGCGATGCCTCCGTTGAAGCCGTTTTTCAGATCAATCTTCATTCGGCGTTAGCAACTATTTTGAAGGAGTCCAATATTCGCTGCGATAACGGAACTTTGGTGATTCGAAGAGTTATTCAACAGGAAGGACGTCAGAAAAGCCTGATCAATGGAACCTCGATTCCTCTTGCTAAACTTTCAACAATAGGTCGATACCTGGTGAATATTCATGGTCAACATGATAATCAAGCTTTGATGCAAGTTGCCTCTCATATTGATTTTTTGGATGACATTGGCAAATTGACAGGGCAGCGTGAGGCTGTCGGACAGTTGTTTGAACAATACGAAGCAGCGTTACAGGAGCAGCAACGGATTAAAGGACTATTGAAATTACGCACAGAACGTATGGAACTGCTGGCGTTTCAGCGAAATGAAATAGAAAAAGCCCAACTGGATCCTGACGAAGAAGACAGGCTTCAACAAGAAGCCACGTTGCTGTCACATGCGGAAAAATTATCACATCTTTTTGGGCAAATTAAAGCAGAACTTTATGAAGCCGAAAATGCGGTGATTGATCGGGTCCGTTTTTTGTTACAATCTGTTGAGGAAGCCGTTCAATTGGACCCTCGATGTATTGAGATGCAAAGGGTGCTGGATGAAACTTTGATTCAACTGGATGAAATTTATCGGCAAGCTTGTGATTATGATTCAAATATTGAGCATAACCCCGAGCATTTGGATCAGACCAATGAGAGGCTCAATGAAATACAGTGGTTGAAACGGAAATATAAAGTTGAAACCGTAAAAGCGTTGTTGGAAAATCTGGAACGAAACAAAGTGGAGTTGGAAGAACTTGAAAACCTGGATATCGAAGCCCAGGAAATCCAAGATCGTATTTCTCAATTAAAGACACAGTTGCAGGCGGAGTCCTTAACATTATCAGAGAATCGCATCAAAGCGGCCATGCAGCTTGATAAACAGGTGGTTGCGGAGATGCATCAGTTAGGAATGGAAAAAGCGATCTTTCAAACTATTGTTTTAAAAAATATTTCTACCAATGAAGAATATCAATTCTCTCCCACAGGTATTGATCATGTTGAGTTCTTGATGACAGTCAATCCGGGGCAGGAGCTTCGAAGTTTGATCAAAGTTGCCTCAGGCGGGGAATTGTCTCGAATCATGTTAGCCCTAAAAACGGTGTTAGCCTTCGTCGATCCGGTGGATACTTTGATTTTTGATGAAGTGGACGCTGGCATCAGTGGTAAAGTGGCGGAAATCGTGGGAAAAAAACTACACTCTTTAGGGAAGCATCATCAAACCTTATGCATCACCCACTTACCTCAAGTGGTGGCCTTTTCTGAAAACCATCTGGTCGTGACGAAAGACATTCAAGATAATGCCACCTTTACTTCTATTCGACAATTAGAAGCTCATGAAAAAATTGAAGAACTTGCCCGGCTGATGGGCGGATCAAAAATCACCCAACGAACTTTGGAGCATGCTCAAGAAATGCTAAAAATGACTCAAACTCAAAATTAGGCCCGCGTCATTTTTATTTGAACTTATTATTCTTGGATAGACTCAGTTATAGCAGTGTGAATCAGGGTGTTCCTGATTCGAGTACCATCAGGCAGAGCAAAGAGTGGTTTTCTTGATCACGAATCCGTTTGTCTCAAGGAACCACTTTGCTCTATCTTTAGAACGAACTTTTATGCAACCTCCTGACGCTCACATCATTCCTCATCTTTTAGGGCAACAAAACTTCAACCTCCAAGAAGTTGAAAAACAATTGCAGGCCCTTCATCAGTCAGCAGCACACGAAGCCGTCAAAGTAAGACTTGAAGAATTGAGGCCCTTAGTGGAATCCGTTTCTGAACCTGAATTACGTGAATGGTTCAAAATTGCCTGTCTGGGAACCTGTGTCGGTTTTATTGAAAGAAATCTCAATCCCGCGCACCCTGCGCATCAGTATATCTACTCCAAAATTATTGATGACCTTCAGTCCATGCTCTCTTATCTGAGTAACGAAAATATAAATTATGATCCCCATAGTATGAAATACCAAGTGTACGATTATGGCATACAGTGGGTTTATTACCTGGATTGGGAGCTTTACATGTCTCAAGAGCTTTATTAAATAAGCTATCGCTTGACTCATATCCGACAGTAATGAACTGTATCCGACACAACCCCTCTCATTTGATACATGTTAACCTGCTGTTATTAAACACTATATATAAACGGCATGAAATATGTAGCAATGAGGACCATGAGACAAATGTATAATGATGGACTTGGTGAAAGTTCAAAGTGTGAATGAGTAGCCGCTTGGTAATACTTAGAACGGATGAAATTGAGCTTTTATTCTTCAAATTTCTAAAGGTTTTTGCGCAGAATGTGTGCGCGGGAACTAATCTAGCGTGCCCAGGAAGGGGAGAGGTTCAACCCGTTCTAAGTATGGATTCAGCAAGAGTTGCTGTGTGATTTTTGTTGATTTGCGAGATGTCGGAATAGCTCAAATCAGGATAACGATAGTGCGGAAGGAGAGTGCGACATGTTTTTAGCTGAAGGCGATCACAGTTCGGTTGATAAGCAAGCTTATAACGAAAGGAATGGTGTCCCTCTCAGGGACCTTGCTGACAGAAGGTTGTATGAACGGAGGCTGGAATCGTCAGAATTGTCCGTCAACACAGGAGGTCGCAGAATGATGACCCGAAGATTGGCTGATCGCAGGGATTATTATGAGGATCACTTCCAATCTTATAAGAACCTTCATGATGAAGAGGTTTCGGTGGCCTATGATCTGAAAAACTATTATTCACTTCATTATCCTTTTCATCTTTAGTCAGGCCGCCTTTAGGATGGTTTCTCAATCATCCGGAGCGTGACCGGGTATTCATGTTAGTTTTGCCTTTGGTCAGCGCTCCTAAACCATGTTTTTCGATTTTGCTATACAGGGTACTCCGCGCGATTTTGAGCATGTTGGCCGCTTCTACCATATTTCCATGGGCTTTGATTAATGCTTTTTTAAGCATCCGTGCTTCCAGTTCTTCCAGAGGAATCACCTCTTCATTTGAAAATTGTCCTCTAGCTCTCAGTTCTTCGGCACTTCTTTTGTGGTCCAGCAGCATGATATCCTCAGCGGTTAAAATGGATTTGTCATAATTCATCAACACTGAGCGGTACATGCAATTTTCCAATTGCCGGACATTTCCAGGCCAAGAATGATTTTTTAAAAAATTCTCGGCATCGGGTCCTAATTTGGCAACCGGAAGTTGTTCAAGCTTGGCATATTTATTCAGAAAGTGTTTTGCCAGAGGGATAATATCTTCTTTTCTATTTTGAAGATTAGGTAAATCAATAAGAAATAGAGCGATTCGATAAAAGAGATCGATTCGAAAACGCCCTTCTTCAATACTATCAATCAGATTTCGATTGGTGGCCGTAATCACTCTCAGGTTGAGTTTAATTGTTTCGGCACCGCCAACCCTGATGATTTCCTTTTGTTGCAAGACTCTCAACAATTTAACTTGTGCGTCTATCGGAAGTTCTCCGATTTCATCTAAAAAGATCGTGCCGTTTTGAGCCAGTTCAAACTTACCTTTGGTCCGGTTCAACGCTCCTGTAAAGGCGCCTTTTTCATAGCCAAAGAGTTCACTTTCGATTAAATTGAAAGGAATCGCACCGCAATTCACAGAAATGAAAGGTCCCTCTGCAAATTCCGAATTATAGTGTATGGCATGAGACACCACCGTCTTTCCGGTTCCACTGGCTCCTGTGATTAATACGGTTGCCTTACACTGTGCTGCTTTAAAAATCAGTACTTTAACCGCTTCCATTTCAGGAGAATTTCCAATGAAATCTGAAAACTCAGTATCAAGGATGAATGACATGCTTTCAGCTCTGTGGTGAAGGTTTCCTCTTCAGTGAATAAGGTTAATCGTCTTTCGCTCCCTTTATTGATGATACTCCGCTACTTTTTCACTGAGTCGCTCGGCCAGGGAATGTAATTCCTGATTGCTCTTTGCCGCTAACCGTGCGGTTGCAGAAAGTTGTTCTGCAGCAGCGGCTGTGGTTTCGCTTCCTGAAGAAATACTTTTGACCGCATTGTTAATCGACGCAATCATGACATTTTGTTTGAGGATGGTTTCAGTAATCGTATTGATTTGCTGAGAAATATCTCCAATTTCAGAAATAATTTCATTAAGAATTACCGCAGTATCCTTGATCACAGAATTGCCTTTCTGAACATTGTGATTACTGAAATCCACCAGTTTTTGAATTTCAGTAACGGAGACACTACTTTTCTCCGCCAGGTTCCGTACTTCATCGGCAACAACCGCAAATCCTTTTCCAAGCTCACCCGCTTTTGCCGCCTCAATTGCCGCATTCAAAGACAGTAAGTTCGTCTGATTGGCAATATCGGTAATTACATTAACAATTCCCGCAATTTTTCTGCTGCTGTCCTCGATTTGTTTCATGGTCTGATTGGTTTTTTCAGCGGCTTCGACTCCCCGTGCCGCACTTTTTTGTGATTCATTGGAATGTTGTTGAATGTCTTTAGCTCGGTTGGCAATTTCATTAAACAGAACAACCAGTTGCTCCACATTGTGTTGAACTTCCTGAAGATTCTGGGCTTCCCTGTCAGTGGACTCCGCGATTTCGGTTGACGCCACCTGCATCTCCTTACTGGCATCATCCGATTGTCCTGCGGTTTGTCTCAGTTCTCTTGAGGTATCCGCTACTTCTTTGATTACTTTTTGAAGATTTCCTGCAATTTCTTCGGTTTTCGCCTGAGATTTTAGAAAAGCGTTGAAACTGTTTTCTTTGCTTTTCGAAAATATTTGTCCCAGCAGGGTAAGCAGGATCACAAAAATGGCATTGGAGACAATCAAATCCTGAGTCTGTTCCTTCGTGGGAACAATCGTTTGGGGAAAATGAAAATCCCCATCAAATTCCAGCCAGGCCGTAAGCAAAACAATCACCAGGGCGATCAACCCCCAAAACCAACCACTTCGGGAACCGGCAAGAATCACCGCAATCAGTGGAATCAGTGCCATCCACAAGAGGACCACAGAATGAAATCCTCCGGTGTGAAAGATAGAGAAGTATAAAAAGCTGCAAATCAACAAGGTGTAGAGATTCGCTGTCAGCGGAACAGATTCGGTTTTTTTCAAGATAACCGGAAAAATAAAAGCAAGGATTGCGGTTCCCACGCTACCGAGGGCACCCTCCTCAAAGCCCAAATCTAAAAACCTGACGATATACAACAAACTCACGACGAACAAGACCACCGAAAAATAAACAATCATTTTGGCAGAAAAGTGCAAGCTCAGGTCGTTTTTTATAGTCTCAGGGATGAGACGGTTCAATGCTTTTTCCATTACTGACACAATGACTCCTCTTGTTTATACATAAATCGGTTAGCTACAGAGATATTCAGAACTCATCACTCACGAGAACATCATAACTGTCTAAGTTTTTTAATATCAACACAAACTCAGAGCAAAATGAACACCAAATTCATTTGCTCCCTCCAAGTACGCAATAGGTAATAAAATACAATTTGACAAGCTCATTTTGCTATCATTTTGCTAATGTTTGGCGTATATGCTTTAAAAGAGCGTTTACAGATTCACAAAAGGCCCCTTTTGCGAAGTTTATGCATCTGGTATTGAAGTCAGTATATCAGATTAACCATGGTAACCAAGGAAAAATTATGACACTGAAAGAAATCAGGGCGATTGCCCTTAAACGAGGAATTGATCCTCAATCCCAAATTAAGAAAGATTTGATTAAAACCCTTCAAAGCAGCGAAGGCAACCAGCCTTGCTACGCGACAGGAACCTCGGATATCTGTGGACAGGACCTGTGCTTATGGCGAGCCGATTGCACTAAAGCGGATCGACTTTCAATAAGCTAACCTTTCAATAGTGAGGTTTGAGCCAAATCAGGTCTGATTTGAGAAAAATCAGACCGGACTCAAATTTTGCTGATATACTTCTTCATAGTCGGTGGCAGACTGGTTCCAATCAAAACACTGGCTCATAGCGTTTTTGATGAGTTTGCTGAAGTCCTGTTTTTGATAGGTAAAGAGATTGATTGCCTGTTGAAGACAATCTTGAACAGCTTGAGCGGTAGCCTCATTGAAGACAAATCCTGTTCCCGTTCTGGGATCTTCTAAATAATTCTGTACAGTGTCTTTCAGTCCGCCAACAGCCCTCACAATCGGAAGGGTTCCATATCTCAAGCTATACATTTGATTGAGCCCACAGGGTTCATAGAGTGAAGGCATCAAAAAGAAATCACTTCCTGCTTCAATCCAATGCGCGATTTTCCAGTCGTAGGCATTGTCCCAGGCAATTTTTTGGGGATAGGCTTTGACGAATTGCTCCAGGGATTGTTCCACCCAGCGGTCTCCAACGCCAAGGATCACTACCTGAAGGTCCCCTCTCAATAGTTGTGCCAAGGCGGGTAAGGAAAAAGAGAAGCCTTTTTGCTCTGTTAAACGGCTGATGATTCCAATCACAGGAATGTTCCGATCTTCCTGGAAACCAAAACGCTGTTGCAGCGCCTGTTTGCATACTTGTTTGCCCGTTAAGTTTTTGGCAGAATATTGCATAGGAATCCAGGGATCCGTCTGAGGATTCCAGGTATCGTAATCACAGCCATTCAGGATGCCTAGAAAGTGGGACTCTCTCCGTAAAAACGTTGCATGGAGTCCATGTGCCCCCGCAGGTGTTAACAGTTCTTCAGCATATCCTGGACTGACGGTTGTGATGAAATCGGCAAAAGTGATCCCACCTTTTAACAAGTTGATGTGTCCATAATCTTCAAAGCCTTCGGGAACAAAAGCCTGGGGTAAAATTCCCAGAAAGGGGAGTGAATGAGGCGAGAAATGTCCTTGAAAAGCCGCATTGTGAATAGTCAGGACGGATCGGGTTTTTTTAAAAAACGGATTATATTGTTCATGAAATTTTAGATAGTAGGGGATCATGGCTGTTTGCCAATCATGGCAATGGATGATATCCGGAGAAAAATCGAGAGCTTGACACAAAGGAAAAACCGCTCTTGATAAAAAGCCAAAGCGTTCAGCATTATCCATATATTCATGGCTTCCATCATCATAAGGTCGCGGTCTTGAGAAATAATCATGGTGTTCTACAAAATATACAGGAATCCCTTCCAGTTGGGTTTCGTGAATGGCGCAACCCACATTCCCTGTTCCCATGGCCACGGGTAATGAGTTAATAATGCGAGTGGTTTCGACGTTCTGTTTCAGTGAAAGGGTCAGGTAGTATGGCAGAACGATTCTCACATCATGCCCTTTTCGTCTTAGCGCCAAAGGGAGTGCCCTCCCAATATCAGCTAAACCTCCTGTTTTGATTAAACCTTCTACTTCAGATATCACAAATAATACTTTAAGTTGTCTGTCCAAGGAGTTCTCCGTTAATAATGGTCAAGGAATGAGGGGGCTCTAAAACATTTTAAGCGCTTGGCCTTATGCTGTTTTTTGTGAAGCATAAGTTTGTTGTTCCAAGTCCTCAATAAAACTTTTAAAAAATAAAAACATGGTTTGAATAATTGAAAAAATGGGTACTGCCAGTAAGGCGCCCGCCAAACCCGCGACATATTCACCGGCAACGAGAACGAATATAATCAATACAGGGTGAATTTTAGCGGCGGTGCCCATGATTTTTGGATTTAGAAAATTAGCTTCTATGAAATGAATCATCAACACCCACCCTATCGATAATAAAGCTGTCGTGAATGAAACCGTCAACCCCATGATGATGATGGGAACCGATGATAAGAAAGTCCCGAAGATAGGAATCAGGGAACAAATGGTGGCCAGAATCGCCAAAGTAAAGGCAAACGGGACTCCAATCCATACCAAGCCAATTCCAGTGAGAGCCCCATTAACCATGCAAATAATCAATTGTCCCCGAACCACCCCACTGAGGCCACTATCCAGTTTGACTAAAAATTGATCATAAGCGCGATGATAACGCTTAGGTAGAAGGGACCGATTAAACTCCAGAATACGGTCCACATCCACAAGAATAAAGGCGGAAACCATAAAGGTGAGGAAAATGGAGAAAATAGAGCCGGCAATTCGTGTGATCACTTTTCGTCCAAGATTTAAAAATTCAATCAAGTCTGATTTAAAACGTTTGATCCCGTCTTGTACCAGTTCAGAAAGTTGAAGTTGAAGATCCACTTCTTTGGGGGTGTTTCCGTTGGAAGATACTCTCTTTTTAGGAATAACCTCCATCCGGCCAGGCTCAATCGTACGGATTTCAAAGGTATAATTGGCTAACAATAAATTCCAGGGGTGGAGTTCCCGGGCTAAAGGGTCCAGCGGTTTTTTACTGGAGGGGCGTTGCGTGTTTTCAAGGGGCGGCTCAGCATTAGCGTCGTCTTGGAGTTTTGGGAAAAAGGCCACCCATTTTTCTATTTGCGTTTCAATTTCGGGAATCCATTTTTTGGAAACGACGTTGATTTCGTCCGGAAGTTCATTCAGCATTCCTGTTAATTCATTGGTGACATTAGGAATCAGGTAAGAACCGCCTCCAATGGATAACTCCAGGAGTATCAAGTAGACAATGAGGATGGCTGCACCTCTGGGGATTTTGCGACCTCTTATTTTCCACTGATTCATATGGTGAATGACAGGAGCAAGGACATAGGCCAGAAAAGCCGCCAAAATGAAAGGGAAAAGGATGGCGTTTAAAAAGAAAAGCACTCCCACAAGGGCGAGAATGAGACTCAAGATAATGCCTACTCTCCCCCATTTTTGGATAAATGCAATCATGTCCATGTTTTCGCTGCTAGTTGTTTGTTGAATAGAGTTCGTGCCTTAATTTTAATTTGTTTCATCCCTCCTCTTTTTAGTTAAGAAAGTTTGAGCGTTTTTTCTTGATTTTTGTCAACATGTAATATCTGCTGCTTGATTAAAATTCAAGAGAACCATGGAAAAATTTGGATTTTCTAAATATACTCACAACTCAAGGGATTTGAATCATGGTCAGTTATCTGATTCGTCGACTGCTGCTTGTCATTCCCACATTTTTTGGGATCACACTGATCGTTTTTACCATTACCCGCTTTGTTCCGGGAGGTCCAGTCGAAAAGATTGTTGCCGAAGCAAGGACCATGAAGATGGGGGAAGCTTCCGGTTCCGGTTTTCAGAAATCAACCCAGAATGCCACACCGCTTTCTCCTGAGCAAATAGACGAGTTAAAAAAATTTTATGGCTTCGATAAACCGGTCCTCAGGAGTTATGGGGACTGGGTGAAAAAGTTGCTGGTACTGGATTTGGGGACATCAACCCGATATTATGACCCTGTCTGGGCGATCATCAAAGACAAGCTGCCTGTTTCTATCTATTATGGCGTAATCACCACGATTTTAACGTATCTGGTTTGTATTCCTTTGGGGGTTTTTAAAGCGATCAAACATAGAACCTTTATTGATAGTTTTTCCTCGATTCTGGTTCTGTTAGGGTATGCGTTGCCCGGGTTCATTGTCGCGATTATATTATTCGTCTGGCCTGCGGCTCAATGGGATTGGTTTCCCTTGGGGGGATTTGTGAGCGAGGGGTTTGAGGATATGGAACTTGGAGAACAGCTCTGGGATGTTTTCCATCACTCGGTGCTCCCCTTAATTGCTTATATGTTGGGAGGATTTGCGACTATGACCTTTTTGATGAAAAACACAATCATGGATAATTTGGCGTCAGACTATGTCCGTACCGCAATCTCGAAAGGGAACACCTTCAACCGAGCGGTTTTGAAACATGCTTTCCGTAACAGTATCATCCCTTTGGCGACTCATTTCGGCAATAATCTCAGCCTGTTTTTAGCCGGGTCCTTTTTGATCGAAAAAGTGTTTAATATTGATGGCTTGGGACTGTTGGGGTTTGAATCTTTGGTAGAACGGGATTATCCTGTTGTTTTGGGGGTGCTCGTCATCTCTTCCATTTTAGGCTTGCTGGGAAATATCTTGTCCGACTTATGTGTCGCGCTAGTCGATCCACGAATTAAATTTTAGTAAAACCACCTATGCTTTTGAACCCTCTCACACTCAAAAAAATAAAACGCTTTAAGTCCATCAAGCGCGGATATTATTCTTTCATTGTATTTTGTTTTCTGTTAATCCTGGCCCTCCTCTCGGAGCTTTGGATCAATCACCGGGCCTTGGTTGTTTATTATGAGGGAGACGTTTATTTCCCAACCTATGGCGATATGATTCCGGGAAATGTTTTTGGTTTGGATTATGACTATGAAACAAATTACAGGGTGCTGCAAAAAAAGTTGACTCAGGAAAAGCGTTCCGATTTTGTCATCATGCCCCTTGTTCCCTATAACGCTTTTGAGATTGATTCACGGGAAAACGAATTTCCACCATTTGCCCCTTCATGGCACGCTCAGCATTATTTAGGAACCGATGCCATCGGTCGCGATGTCATGGCCAGGTTGGTTTACGGTTTCCGGGTGTGTATCGCCTACTCGTTGTTATTGTTGGTGATTAATTTTTCCATTGGTATTGCGTTAGGCTGTTTGATGGGATATGTCGGAGGCCTCTTTGACCTTTTATTTCAACGCGTCATCGAAATTTGGTCCTCTGTTCCCTTTTTGTATATCATCATGATCATCTCTTCGATTGTGATCCCTGAGTTAGTTGTCCTGGTTCTGATTTCTGTTATTTTTGGCTGGATGTCGATTACCTGGTATATGCGGACGGCAACCTATAAAGAGAAAAATCGGGAATATGTTTTGGCGGCTAAAGCTTTGGGGGCCTCAAATTCAAGAATTATTTTTTTGCATATTTTACCTAATTCCATTTCTTTAATTGTCACGTTTATCCCTTTTTCTGTGGCAGGAGGCATCTCCGCGTTGACTTCCCTGGATTACCTGGGGTTCGGCTTACCGGCACCCACACCAAGTTGGGGGGAGCTCTTACAACAAGGGACAAACAACTTACAGGCGATCTGGATTATTTCTTCTACCGTGGCAGCGTTGGTCCTGGTCATGGTCACCATTACGTTTATTGGAGAAGCCATTCGAGAAGCCTTTGATCCCAAAATGTACACCCTTTATGAATAAAAAAAGGAGGAAATTGATGAATTTTATTAAGTACGGGCTGTTGCTGATCTTGGGCTTGGTTCTCCCGGGAGCTATGGTTGTTGCCGAATCCCTACCTGAAGGAATAAAATGGGAAACCAACGATACGGCTGAAGTTTTTGCTGACCCCAATGCGAAAATAGGAGGAACCTATTATACCTACATGGAGGCCTTTCCTTTGACCTTACGTGTTGTCGGACCTGACTCCAACAGTGGTTTCCGCGCGAATATAACCGGCAACCAGATGAGTTTAATAGGGATTCACCCCAATACCGAAGAAATCCTGCCGGAACTTGCGACCCACTGGGCGTTTGATCCAGATAAAAAAACCATGTATTTCAAATTGAATCCCAAGGCCCGTTGGTCTGATGGACATCAAGTGACGGCCGATGATTTTTTGTTTACTTTGGAATTCATGAGGTCCAAACACATTATTGCGCCGTGGTACAATAATTATTATACCGAAGAAATTGATAAAATTATAAAATATGACGATTTAACGTTGGCTGTTGTTTCCAAAAAGGCGATACCTGATTTGCCTCTGACACTGGCTTTGGCTCCCACACCCAGACATTTTTACGGCAAACTTAATAGTAATTTTGTACGCCAATTTAATTGGGAAATTGTTCCCAACACAGGGCCCTATCAGATTGAAAAAATCTCAAAGGGAAAAAGTGTCCTCTTCAAAAGGCAGCAAAACTGGTGGGCCAAGGATTTAAAATATTTCAAGGGCCGATTCAATGTGGATACCGTTATGATCACTGTGATCCGTGACACAACCACCGCTTTCGAATATTTTAAAAAAGAAAAACTCTCCAGCTTTGGACTGACCCTTCCCGCTTATTGGCATCAAAAAGCCAACGATTTGGAGATCTCCAATAAGGGGTATGCCCATAAAATTTGGTTTTATACGGATGCCCCGCAGCCTTCTTATGGCTTTTGGTTGAATCAACTCAAAGAGATCTTTCAGTCCCCTAAACGACGATACGCTTTTGCCCATGCGATCAATATGGACCTACTTTTAAAAGGCGTGTTGAGAGGGGATTATAGCCGCTTACACAATCAATTCACAGGTTATGGGGAGTATACCAATACGGAGATTCGGGCCAGAGAATTTAATATTCAAAAAGTTGAAGAATTGATGACCTCCGATGGCTGGAATCGGGGTTCTGATGGGATTTGGGAAAAAGGAACTCAACGCTACTCGGTTCAAGTGGTGTATTCCGCGGAACCTCATACGGAAAGGTTGGTGGTCTTAAAAGAGGAAGCCAAAAAAGCGGGCATTGAACTGAATTTACAAAGGCTTGATGGAAGTTCCGCCTTCAAATTGGTACTGGAAAAGAAACACGAAGTGGCCTGGATTGCTTTTGGTGTCGGGTTACGCCCTCAATACTGGGAGTTTTACCATTCCGAAAACGCCAACAAACCTCAAACCAACAATATCACCAATACGGCGGATCCTGAAATGGATAAACTGATTGATAAGTTTCAGAATTCAACGGATGTCAAAGAACGGATTCAGTTGTCCAAACAGATACAGGAAAAGATCCACGAACTCGGGGTCTATGTTCCAACGTACAAAGTGGGTTATTTTCGTGAAATCTATTGGCGTTGGTGGAAATTCCCCAAGGTACCCGCAACGAAAATGTCAGATTCTGCCTTTGAACCTTTTGGAACTGGAACTTTTTGGCTCGATCCCGACCTGAAGTCCGAAACCGAAAAAGCGATGAAGTCCGGAAAAACATTTGAACCTGTACTGCTGATGGATAAGACTTACAAAAAGGATTAAGGTGCTGCTTCAAGTACGAGATTTAGTGACAGCGTTTGATACGGAAGAGGGGAGTGTCTGTGCCGTGGATGGCGTTAGTTTTGAGGTGGAACAGGGACAGATCCTGGGCATCGTGGGGGAGTCTGGTTGCGGAAAAAGTGTGACCGCCTTATCCATCACTCAACTATTGCCCAAACCCTCGGGACGTATCGTGTCCGGGGAAGTGCTTTTTAGAGGACAGGATTTGTTGAAATTACCGGCTCAACAGATGCATTCGATACGGGGAAATCATATTTCAATGATCTTTCAAGAACCCCTGACAGCGCTGAATCCTGTTCACCGCATTGGAAAGCAAGTTGCGGAAACTCTGTTTTTGCACAACCCCGGCATGAAAAAAGGACCGGTCTATGAGGCGTCTCTGGATATTTTGAGAAAAGTGGGAATTCCTGACCCCGAGAAACGAATTAAGGATTATCCTCACCAACTCTCAGGCGGAATGCGCCAACGGGTGATGATTGCGATGGCCCTTGTTTGTAAACCGGACCTTTTGATTGCAGATGAACCCACCACGGCACTGGATGTCACCATTCAAGCCCAGATTCTGGACTTAATGAAAACACTACAGGCTGAGCTTCAAATGGCCATCATTTTCATTACTCATGATTTGGGAGTGATTGCGGAAATGTGTGATGAGGTGGTGGTCATGTATGCAGGACAAGTTGTTGAAAAAGCTTCGGTGGAGGATATTTTCCATGAACCGAAACATCCTTACACGCTTGGACTCTTGTCCTCAATTCCGCGTTTGGATACACCTTCAAAGTCCCGTTTGCAAACCATTGAGGGCATGGTCCCCGATCTTCATAGCCTGCCTGCAGGGTGTCGTTTTCAAAACCGTTGTTCCTATAGGACAGACCTCTGTCACACCCAACGACCTCAACTCGAAGTGGTTCAGGATAAACATGAAGTGAGTTGTCACCACTGGAAATACCGTTCGAGTCCATCGTGATCCCGCGAAACCGTTGAAAAAAAGATGAAAATTCAGATCGATATTTTTGAGATGCGGCATATAAACGTCTGTCATTAAAAACATTCATTTGATTAATGGAAAGAATGCCAATAGAGTTGGTGAAATTGTTATAGTTGTCCAGATAAATTCCTGCTGGGAGCGCAGGCGTCCCGCCTGCTTTTGCAGGTGGGATGCCTGCGTTTTCAGGACAAAACTTTTCTGGAGAAGTATATATCGAAGGCGATAGATAATATCCAACCTAAACCCTTTTCAACCCCAATGAGGTCCTATGAACTTTAGTTACTCTGAGAAAACTCAACATTACATTCAACGACTGCAACAATTCATGGAAAAACATGTTTTTCCTGGAGAAGCCATTTACAAACAGCAATTAAAAGCAGGAGCCTCGGAGTGGAGGGTTCCTCCTGTCATGGAAGAGTTAAAAGCAAAGGCACAGGCCGAAGGCTTATGGAATCTTTTTTTACCTGAGGCAGAATATGGTGCCGGTTTGACAAACACCGAATATGCCCCGCTTGCGGAAATCACCGGTCATAGTTTTATTGCTCCAGAAGTTTTTAATTGTAATGCCCCTGACACCGGAAATATGGAAGTGTTGGTCCACTATGGTTCCGAAAAGCAAAAAGAACAATGGTTAAAACCGTTGTTGGCAGGAAAAATCCGTTCAGGTTTTGCGATGACAGAACCCGCGGTTGCCTCCTCAGATGCCACCAATATGCGGGCAAGGGCTCTCATTGATGGCGATGAAATCGTGCTTAATGGCCGAAAATGGTGGACCAGCGGTGCCGGACATCCTCATTGTGAAATTTTCATTTTCATGGGCTTGACTTACCCTGAAGCCTCAAAACATGGACAACACTCGATGGTACTCGTCCCCAGAAGTACCCCGGGTGTAAAAATTGAAAGAATGTTGCCCGTTTTCAGGGATTATCATCCCCCTTATGGACACGGGGAGGTGAGTTTTACGGAGGTCAGATTACCCTTGGAAAATTTCATTGCGGGACCGGGCCGAGGGTTTGAAATTGCTCAAGGACGTCTTGGGCCAGGTCGAATCCATCATTGCATGAGAGCCATTGGCGCGGCCGAACATGCTTTAAAACTCATGTGTGAGCGTTCTGTTTCCCGTCAGGCCTTTCATAGGGATCTTGCCGATCTCGGAGGAAATAGGGAGAGAATCGCGGAAGCCCGTGTCGCTATAGAGCAAGCCAGATTACTGACCCTTAAGGCGGCCTATCTTATGGATACGGTGGGCGTTCGACAAGCCATGAGTGAAATTTCACAAATTAAAGTAGTCGCTCCCAACGTTGCGCTTAAGATTATAGATCAGGCCATTCAAATGCATGGCGGTGCCGGGGTTTCCGACGATTTTCCGTTATCCGATCTTTATGCGAACATACGGACTTTGCGTCTCGCAGATGGCCCTGATGAAGTTCATCTTGGATCCATTGCCAAACGTGAATTAGCAAAATACCGCACTACGAGACATTCCTGAAATTAAAGGCTCAACCCGAGTTCAGGCAGAAGGCAAAAAGTGAAGAATCTTTTTTATGCGTTCTGCCTTCATTCCTTCCAACCCAACGGAAAAATCAGGGGATCAACACTTCTTTTTTAAAGTCTATTGACGCTCTTGAAGATTATATGCTAGGTACCTAAGAGTAGCTTGAATTCTCTGTTCATCACTCCTTGGTTAACTATTTCGCTTAACCCTTCCTTAAAATGTATGTATCTCAGAAAGGTTAGATTGAGGTAAATTATGGCAAAGAACTTATATATTCTTCCCGCTGAGGCGAAAAGCGGTAAATCGGTCATTGCGCTGGGACTCATGGAAATGTTGCAAAAAGACATTTGCAGGGTCGGTTTTTTCCGTCCTATCATTGACCTGGATCCCCATACAGGATTAAACTCGGACATTGAGCTGATTCGTACCCATTTTCAGTTGGATATTGCTTATGAAGATATTTACGCTTATACGTTCCATGAAGCGAATGAATTGATGAATCAGGATAAATATGATGTTCTTTTAGAAGGCATCATCAGCAAATATCAAATACTGGAGAGCCAGTATGATTTTATTTTGTGCGAAGGAACTGATTTTGAATCAAGTACCTCCGCCTTTGAATTGGATATCAATATCGATATTGCCTCCAACATTGGCGCGCCAGTGCTCGCGGTCATCAGTGCCAAAGATAAAACTGCGGAAATGTTACTCAATTCCTATCAAATGGCCATTGAAGCCTTTGAAAACAAAGGGGTTGATTTACTGGCAACGATCATTAACCGTGTGGATCAAACGTTTCTTCTGGACCTCACCTCAAAACTTAAACTGGAGGCTGCCAAAGGAAAATCCCTCCTCTATGTGATTCCAGAAATTGCTATCCTGGGAAAACCCACGATGGAAGACATTATGCGCTGGTTTAACGCGGAGGTCCTTTATGGAAAAGAGCATCTTGGCAAACACATTTCCAAGATCATCCTGGGGGCGATGCAAATCCAGAATTTTGTCAGTCGTATTAATGAAGACTGCCTCATTGTAACCCCAGGGGATCGGGCTGATATTATTTTAGCGGCCTTGATCTCTCAGGTTTCTACAACGTCACCAGATATTTCTGGAATTCTTTTAACCGGTGGACTGCGTCCAGAGAAAAGTATTGCCAAACTCATTGAAGGTTGGACCGCCCCCTCAATCCCCATTCTTGCTGTCAAGGAAAGTAGTTTTTATACCACGCAACTCCTCCATTCCATTCATGTAAAAATAATGCCAAGTGATACAAGAAAAATCGCGAGGGGAATTGGGGTGTTTGAAGAGCATGTTAACGTCAATGAATTGCGAGAACGCTTAAAAACCTCACGTTCTGAACGGATGACTCCCATGATGTTTGAACACGGGCTGACGCAACAGGCAAGATCCGATAAACAGCATATTGTTTTACCAGAAGGAGTGGAAGATCGGATCTTGAAAGCCGCGGAGATTCTGCTATTCCGAGGCGTCGTCAATATCACGCTCTTGGGAAAAGAAGATGAGATTCGTGATAAAATCAAAAAGTTGGGTTTACGTATGGACGGGGTTCGTATTATTTATCCTCATGAGTCACCCCTTTATGAAAATTATTCACAAACGTATTATGAACTGCGAAAACACAAAGGCGTCAGTTTGGAAAACGCGAGAGACATGATGGATGACTACACCTATTTTGGCACAATGATGGTCCACTTGGGCGATGCGGATGGGATGGTTTCTGGTGCCGTGCATACCACACAGCACACGATTCGTCCCGCCTTTGAGTTTATCCGTACCAAGCCTGGAATTTCGACGGTTTCCAGTGTTTTTTTCATGTGCCTCAAAGATAAAACCATTGTGTATGGGGATTGTGCGGTAATTCCCGTTCCCGATGTGGAACAGTTGGCTGAAATTGCGTTATCTTCAGCAGAAACAGCTCAAGCGTTTGGAATTGAACCGCGAGTGGCTATGCTTTCTTACTCTACAGGAAGTTCCGGAAAAGGGGCCGAAGTCGAAAAAGTAATCCAAGCCACTAAACTTGCCAAAGAACGGGCCCCGCATCTCAAACTGGAAGGTCCGCTCCAATATGATGCCGCGATTGACCCTGAGGTCGCTAAAACCAAAATGCCCAATAGTGATGTCGCCGGCAAAGCAACCGTCTTTATTTTCCCGGATTTAAACACAGGAAACAATACCTATAAGGCGGTCCAGCGATCGGCGCAAGCTGTTGCCATTGGACCTGTTTTGCAAGGGTTGAATAAACCCATCAACGATTTAAGCCGTGGCTGTACTGTTGCGGATGTCGTCAATACGATTGCCATTACCGCAATTCAGGCTCAACAAAATAGAAAAGGGAACAAATGAAAATTCTAGTGATCAATACCGGCAGTTCTTCAGTTAAGTACCAACTCTTTGATATGGAACATACCATGGTGATGGCTTCAGGATTGATTGACCGCATTGGTGAGGCCTCCAGCAACCTGACTTATTCGGCGTGGCCTCGAACAGCCAAGGAACAAAAAGTTGTTCTGGAAAAACCCATTCCTGACCACCAGCACGCTTTAAACGTCATGGTCGCCATGCTGACGGATCCCCAAAAAGGGGTCATCCGTGAAACTCGTGAAATCGCGGCCGTTGGACATCGAGTGGTGCATGGGGGTGAATCGTTTCACCATTCAACCATCATTGATGAGAAAATCATGGAGGTGCTCCGCTCTCATATCCCTTTGGCACCATTGCATAATCCCGCTAATTTAACCGGGATTGAGGTTTCCATGAAGCTCTTCTCGGAAGTTCCTCAGGTCGGTGTTTTCGATACCGCGTTTCATCAAACCATTCCCCCTCATGCTTTTCATTACGCCTTACCCCACGAACTTTATAAAAAACATCATGTTCGTCGTTATGGCTTCCATGGAACCTCTCACCGTTATGTAGCGAAACAGGCGGCAGTTCATTTCAATCGTTCACTGGAGACACTGAACCTCATTACCCTCCACCTTGGTAATGGGGCGAGTATGACCGCCATTGAAAACGGTAAAAGTGTTGATACCTCGATGGGAATGACCCCTTTGGAAGGTTTGATCATGGGGACACGGTGCGGTGATGTGGATCCCGCTATTCACAATTTTTTAGCGGAACAGGAAAATCTCTCAATGAAGGAGATTGATTCACTGATGAACAAACAAAGTGGTTTGAAAGGGATCTGCGGAATGAATGACATGCGCGATATTTTGGCAAAACGCAAGGCAGGGGATCCCTTGGCTAGCCTTGCGGTTGACATGTATTGCTACCGTATTAAAAAATACATTGGCGCCTACTGTGCTGTTTTGGGAAAGGTTCATGCCATTGTTTTTACGGGCGGTATTGGCGAAAATGCCGCGGAAATCCGACAAGCCATCTGTCAGAATTTAGGAGGACTGGGCATTCATTTAGATCTCGAAAGAAACAAAGAACACGGAGCGAAAAGCCATGCTATCAACACTTCGGACAGTCCTGTTCAGATTCTCGTCATTGCCACCAATGAAGAGTTGGAAATTGCTCAGCAGACTTGGGAGGTGATTGAAAATCAGTTGGATTCCTGATTCTTCGTTAGCCGAGATGATAGCGGAAATATTCAGAGCAAGGTTGCGATCTGTGTTACTTGAGCAGGAAATAATCACCCAGAAACTTTGATAAGTTGTTTTGAACAATTATCATATCATCGGGAAGGATTTCCTAAAGGCTTTAAGGCACAAATAATCGCTTTTGCTGAACCTTTAAACGAGCAGGATTCATGAAACGTCTTATCAATATTCTTACCGGGTTGTCTCCCGCAAAAATTTCGCTGCTGATTACGTTCATTATGGCAGTCCTCTATATCATTAACATTGGCAATAGTACGAGCTATTTCAATCTAATGGATAAAAAATGGGTGGATTTGATCCAAAAAACACGAGGCGTTATTGAACATTCGGATCAAGTTGTCATCGCCGCTGTTGATTCTAAAAGTATCGACAAATATGGACGTTGGCCTTGGTCCAGAAAATACATTGCTCAATTGATAGAGAGTCTAAATAACTACTACAAAGTCAGCACAGTGGGGTTTGATATCGTTTTTTCTGAAGCAGATAATGAAAATCTGAAACTGGCTCAAAAATATCGAAAGGATTTTGAACAAAGTGGTTTAGAAAAAACATCCGAAGGCCAAATATTATTAAAGCAAATGACACAAACGGAACTTGAAATTGATGGAGATCAACAACTGCGGGAACAAATTGTAAAGTTTTCAAATATAGTTATGGGGTACGTGTTTCTAAGTTATCAGCAAGAAGTGGGTCATCTGAGTGAAAAAGAGGTACAAGAAGCCCAGAGTCGTCTGCAACCTCACGCAATTTCAATTGTTCAAGGGTATGATGAACTTAATGAATCAAGTGCGATTCCTGAGGAGCTTTATCCTGAACTGTCAACAGATAAAATCGCGTCATCCGCAAAAACCATGTTTGGTTTTTTTAATGTGAATATTGATCCAGAAGATGGCGTTGTTCGCCGTATTCATCTGATTCGGAAGTCTCAAGGTAAGTATTATCCTGCTTTGAGTTTAAGAATGCTTGCCCATTATTTGGGAGAGAACATCCAGATTATAGGGGATGATCTAGGCATTGTTGGCATCCAGGTCGGTTCCAACGAAATTACTCCAAATCCTGACGGTTCGGTGCTGTTGAATTACAAGGGACCAGGCTCTACATTCACCCATCATTCTGTCGCGGACATCATTGAACATAAAATTCCTACTGAAGCACTTCGAGGTAAAATTGTGTTGGTTGGCGTTTCCGAGGTAGGTATTTTGGATTTAAGAGTTACTCCCGTTTCTGAAGCATACGCCGGGGTTGAAGTGCATGCCAATGCCATTGATAATTTTCTCACAGGGAGTTATTTTCAACTGGGTGTCATGAATCATGTCTATACGCTATTGTTTCTGTTGTTGATTGGAATCGCTGGAGGTTTTATTTTACCCAGAATCAAACTTGTCGTTGCTCTCCTCCTGTTCTCCTCACTGCTAGGTGGCTATACGTTCTTCCACCAATTTTGTGTCAATGTCCTTCTCAACTGGCCGAGTTATGTGTATGTTGCGACCACGATGATTCTGGTCTTTGCGGGTGTGAGTCAGTACATGTTTTTTGTTTCTGATAAAGATAAGCGGTTCATTAAGGATGCCTTCCAGCAATATCTGTCTCCCGCTGTAATCAAGGACTTGTTGGACAATCCTGGAATGCTTGCTCTTGGGGGTGAAGAAAAAGTGTTGACCGCTTTATTTTCTGATGTCGCGGGGTTTTCAACTATCTCAGAAAAGTTAACCCCTCCTGAATTGGTCAGTTTGCTCAACGATTACTTAACAGAAATGACAGACATCATTATGAAATATGATGGAACTGTTGACAAATTTGAGGGAGATGCCATTATCGCCTTTTTTGGTGCCCCTGTAAGTTTTGACGATCATGCGAATCGTGCGGCCTTGGTTTGTCTGGATATGGAAAATCGGGTTGCGGAACTTCGTCCAAAGTGGAAGGAAGATTGGGGGGTTGAAATATTTCACCGGGTTGGCATCAATACAGGGCCCATGGTTGTGGGGAATATGGGAAGTCGAAACCGCTTTGACTACACCATGATGGGCAATTCGGTAAACCTTGCCGCACGTTTGGAAGGCGTCAATAAGATGTACGGAACTCGCGCGATGATGAGTGAGATGACCTATGCCGAATGTGAAAATGAGGTAGAAGGGCGAGAATTAGACATGATTCGAGTGATTGGCATCAATAAACCTGTTCGTATCTATGAGATCGTCTGCCGTAAAGGGAATCTTGACGCTCAAAAGAAAGAAGCCTTTTACGCATACTCAAAAGGACTGGAACTGTATCGAAGTCAACAATGGGGAGAGGCCCTTTCCTTGTTTGAAAAAACCCTTGAAATCATTCCGGGTGATGGTCCTGCCACAACTTTTATCAAACGAGTCAAACAATATATGGAAACACCTCCGCCCATAGACTGGGACGGCGTTTATACGGCAACAAGCAAGTAATATGAGTTTTTTCGACGTACAAAAAATAAATAAATTATGCCTTGCCTTCCAAAAAAAATAAGGCTATGTGTGTACAAAAGAAGCATAATTTGGGTGAGCACAGGGGATTAATTTGAAGATGTTCAAACGCAGACTTTGATTTTATCTCAGTTTTAAGGGCTTGTAAGAGAATTCGTTTCCTCGTTTCTAACGGGTTCTAAGATGGGGAACGCGGAATATAAATAAAAAAATAGATTCAGGGTAATACAATGAAGTTTACGAAATCAGCATTATTACTACTCTTCCTCCTTTGTGGAACCTTGACCCTCTGGGGTGCACCTGTGAAATATGGTGAGGTGGAACTGAAACAGGGTACTTTGAGTTTGGTTCGCTATGGGGAAACGCTCGAATATAAGGCACCACAAATGAATATCCCCGTCCAGGAAAATGATGTGATAAAAACCGCTCCTCAATCTGTTGCCATTTTGACCGTTCTCCAGTCGGGAGCCACAGTGAGCATGGGAGGAAATGCTGTGATGCAGACCAAAGAATGGACGCGTGGAAAAGCGACTGGGATCATCCGTATGCTTTTTGGTAAGTTCCTCTCCAAAACACATCCCGAAAAAAAGAAAAGCCTGACCTTGTTGACCACTACTGCTACGGTCGGAGTGAAAGGTTCAGAAAATGAACTCACTGCGACTAGTGACTTCACTAATACCACATGTACCCAAGGTGAATGCATAGCCAGTGCTGATGGAGGCGAGGGTTGGTCTAACATGCCGCTTGGCACCCCGTTGAGGACTTCTGATAACGGTAAAAGTACTTTCACAGAGGGCAAAGCCACTACCGGGACTACAACGAAAGAGAAAAAAGAGGATAAGAAGGAAAAAGAAGAGGTCAAAGCTATAAAAAAACCGATAAAGGCTGCTGAAGGTGACGCTAAGGAAGATGAAGACAAAAAGGAAGGGACCGCTGATGAACAAGGAGCTTCCGATGAAACTGAGGCAACTGACGAAACCGGAACGACTGACGAAACCGGAACGACTGACGAAACCGGAACGACTGACGAAACCGGAACGACTGACGAAACCGGAACGACTGACGAAACCGGAACGACTGAAGAAACCGGAACGACTGACGAAACCGGAACGACTGAAGAAACCGGAACGACTGAAGAAACCGGAACGACTGACGAAACCGGAACGACTGACGAAACCGGAACGACTGACGAAAACCAAGCGGTTGAAGCGAACAAAACAGAGGGAACTCCCTTAGGCGAAGCAAAGGTTGAGGAACAACTGGTAGGCGATTTAAGTGATGAGGAAGTCAGCACTGTAAGTGCCGATTTGAATATTAAGGAAACATCGGTTGAAGAGTCGACGGTTGTGGCTGAGGTTAAGATAGTACCTGCGGTTGAGCAGCCAAAACCTGTGGTCAGTGCTCCTGCCAAAGAAGAGACTAAGCCGGAAGAAGAAGCTAAGCCGGAAGAAGAAGCTAAGCCGGAAGAAGAAGCTAAGCCGGAAGAAGAAGCTAAGCCGGAAGAAGAAGCTAAGCCGGAAGAAGAAGCTAAGCCGGAAGAAGAAGCTAAGCCGGAAGAAGAAACTAAACCGGAGAGCGTCCAGACGGCTGGTGATAAGGCAGACCAGGAAACTCCATTGGCGGATGCTGAGGTGAAAAAAGATGAAACACCTGCTGTTGAGATAAAAGAACCTGAGCCTGTTCAAGATTCTCTCGACGTCAAACCTGAGGAAATCAAGGTGCTTGTGTTTGATCAACCTGAGGTTCCTAAGTTGGACGATATACCTAAGAAAGACGACGTTAAAGTAGACGCTTCAGTTGTTGATATCAAACCTGTGGAGATTGTGGTTCCGGAAATAAAAACAGAAGACATTTTGAACACTGTGAATCAGGTAAATCAGGAAGTAGAGAGTGGTGCAAGTCAAGCATCGGACGCTGCTAAAGCCGTACCCAGTATTATCAAGATTAATATTGAGCATTAGATTTTATTAAACCCTTTTGAATCAACCTTTTGATAAAGAGGAGAAAAACGTTGAAACTGAAATATTTGATTGCTTTACTGGTGGTTTTAGCCCAAGTCTCGGTGCCGAGTGCCTTTGCCTTAGAAAAAGTGGGAAAAGAGGCTCCGAAAATTTTGACCACGGATTTGATCAGGCGGCAGAAGGTGGAGTCGCCTAATCTTCGAGTGAGTTTTTTTATTCACGATGAAGATAAAATCACTAAAATTCTGATAAATGGACAGTCTCATAAATTCGCTCCTTCAAAGAATGTGGTAGTTGATACCAACCTCTCCTTCCAGGAGGGAATCAATCTGGTTAAAGTTAATGCTGAGGATGAACAAGGGAATCAACGTGAGCAAATCTACCTTGTTGCTTATGGGGAAGGGGTAGATTTTGAGAAAGAAGAGCAGGCCGATGAATCAAAGAAGGGGACATCCGCGTTTAGTTGGAATGTCGTTTTTGGTCTCAAATATGAATTGGATGACAATCCCACCAGTGATGCCAGTCTCCCCGTTGAAATTGAAGGTCTTGACATACAAGGTGTGATTGAAGATTCTGAGCAGCCGGATAGCAAAACGTCAGCTAATGTCATGGTGATGTTTAATAAAGGGAATCTCAGTGCTTTTGTGGGCATGACGCAAAGCAAGTATAGCAAAACAGAGTATGAATCGTTATCCAGTGATGTAGGGCTTTTGGGTATAGGTTACAAACCCCCGTCAGCAGAACCTGGTTTGCTGGCAAACTATTTATTTTTGAATATCAATACAGGCGGTTTAGCTTTTGCGCAGTTCCATAATTTTACTTTTGGATATCAGTTTGCGCATAAAGCCAGCAATGAATCCGATACGAGGAATACTTTAAGTGCTGTCGTTGCCCGTAAAATTTTTGCGGATACCACCAAAGACGCTGGGGCTCAGATGGATCTCAAATGGGAGTACAACAATCTGGATAAGGAAAAGTTAGACTCGTTCCGTTACTTGTTTGCTGTGGGAAATGGAGACAATGGTACCGTAGAAAGTGAGTTTACGAATGTCAGTATGGATTTCGACTGGAAGAATAGGTGGGAAGTTGGTTTCCTGTTTGATATAGGTTTTGGTTTTGGTAAGAAAGATTATCCCCATGAGCTTCCTTTGAGTGAAGATCTCGGTAAAATCCGGATGGATGTGCCTATACGTATTTCAACGGCGTTAGGGTGGCAGTTTGTGCCTGGGTGGACTCTTTTATTTGATACGAAATATGTGGCAAGTATCTCCACTAAATCACCGTATGTTCGGACGACGCAGGGAATTACGTTGTCTGGGCTGTTTTAAGAAGAACCTTCGTTCTCTAAGCTAAAATTAATAACTTCACACAAAAAGGTAAGGTCATGAAAAAGCGATTATACCTCTTGAGTATCATGTTTTTGGGAGGAATAGCACTTACGCTACTTTGGGGATGTGGAGAGGATCCGGCAACTCCAACCAAGAAAGTCCAAATTGATATTCGGGCTTTGAAACTTCAATTGGGGATTATGCCAGCGACGGGTCGTAAAACTCCTCTTGCACCCAATGCCCAAGAATCTGAAGCGGTGAATAAGTTTGAAAGTTTTGTCATCGGTGCGCTTCCCTTTATTGTTCATAAAAGACCTTATAGCGTTAATGAGAGTTTAGATACTGTAGAAGAACAGAAAAACGGAAAAGATGTTACGATCTCAGACCAGTTGAGTTCTGATTTGGGAGGGGCGACAGAATTTATCACAGTGATGCAATTGAGTGAATTGGTGGGAAAACAGTACGCCGAGGTTCTCGTTCCCAATATCAGTGGTGGCTTTCAAATCATCTCTCTGATTCCCAGGTTTAAAGTTCTGACAATAGGCGATCTTTCCAAAGAAAAAGACAGTGCCGTAGCAGGCGCAGAGAAAGAAAAGAATTCAGCATTGTATTATGGATTCACCAATCAGGCCTTTAAGAGCGCCGATGAATTGGAAAAATGGACAAAGGCTGGAAATATACTCACGATGCAGAGGGCTTGTGCTCAGGCTAAAAAACGAATGCCCAAAGGCTGTGCCGTCTATAGCCCCGCAAAAAAATGTCTCGAATCAGATAATCTGGGTGCGCTCTCTACCGACAGTGAGGCCACTGCACGACCGTGTCCTAAGGCTTCCATGGTCCAAGTTATTGAATCGAGGGTTACTGCCGCTGTTGAAATTCTTCGCGTTGAAGTCAATGATCAGCTTTTTACCGCTGCGTCAGGTTTTCCCATGATTGTACGAGGTCAAAATGTGGGACAGGAAACTGGGGCAGTAGTGATTAAGGAAGGAGAGATTAGAAACAAGGCAGCGGAAACAGTGTTAGATGAGCTGTTGGATCAGATTAAAAGCACAGGAACAAGCCTCAAGAAACTTACGGTTGTGACGACGCATGCCTTAAATCCTGTAGAGAACGCTGATTGTAAGAAATTATCCTTGGACAAGTGCGAACCGCAAAAGTATGTTTTTGAATTAGCTACAGGTGTCAAGTATTTGATTCCATCTGAATATGCCGCACAGAAAAAGTAAACAGGAAGGAAAACCTCATCGCTCTTCCTGGATTTTCAGGGGGCTTTGTTGAGATGTGCTTCGTAGTAGCGGGTGTACAGGTTTTTGTTTTGGGGGAATCGTACACCATAGACGTTGCTCTTTAAGTCAGGACGGAAAAAAATATTCTCTACAACACCGATCCATTGGTCGGTAATGTGAGGTTTCAGAATAATCTGCACGCGATCTCCTATATTAAAGCGGGGATTGACAGGTTGTGGTTGGGGGCAGACCTGTTTATAGTCCGAAGTATCTCCATAGCATATCCATGAAGCACGAATAATCACACCAACTCTTTGAGGCCCTCCATTACTCAGTATATAGTCATTCGGTGAAAAAGACGTAATCACCACTTCTGATTTTCTCTGAATACGATCAAAAATCTCAAGTTCATAGGCGCGATACTCTGCTTGCGCACTGATTGCGCTCATAAGGAGCATTCCTGTTAAAATGATTTTACAAAGGTACATAGTTTATCGTCGGGTGTTGTTAAAACTGGCCCCTTCATAGATCGCATCCTGTTCAATAATGTCTCCCAAAAAGGAATCATCAAAGTTGGAACCACTAAAATTTGCTTCAATTAAAATAGCGCCTTGTAGATTGGCCTTGTTGAGTAAGGTGTTTTGAACCTTGGCACGCATGAAATGGGTTTGCTGTAAATTGGCCCTGGTAAAACGGGCGTTGTTGAGCAGTGTCGCAAAAAAGTTGGACTCATAAGCATCACTGCCAATCAACGAGGCAACAGAAAGGTCACAGAAACTAAAATTACATTGATGCAGCTTACAATGATCCAACTTCGACCCCTGAAATACAGAACCAGAAAAATCGACACGGGAAGCGGAAAGCTGCATGGCATCACAGGCAGTGAAGTCACAAATGACTAATTGCGCTTCATTCATTATGGTAGCGTACAGTGAGGTTTGGGAAAGATTGCTGAGCTGTGCTTTCACTTGAATCAGAGATGCACGGTCTAAATTGGCTCCAACCAAATTGGTCCGATAAAAGGTCGATCCTCTTAAATTTGCCTCAACAAAGTTTGCTCCTTCTAAATTACTGTTGCTTAAATCACACTCAATTAAAGCGGCTTCCTGGAAACTGCCCCATTCAATCTGGCAATTACTCAAGTTACATTGTTCCAGAATAGCACCATCCAATACAACACCATTTAAGGAACTTCCCGCAAAGGAGCAATCTCTAAACACTCCTCCACTCAGGACCTGATCCTCTAAATTAAGGTTTCGTATATCCATTTTCCTGAACGTTTCTTGTCGATTGACTCGACGTTCCACTTCTTTGGCACTAATCGCAGGCATGTCTCATTTATACGTAAACATTAAAAATTTATGACTCCCGTGAAATGCAACGACACAAGAAATCTTCTATCAATTTGTTTTAGAACGAGGTCTAAATCTATTTTCCAGAGGGATCAAAAATTTTTTGAATTTGGAATAGAATTCATCCAAGGGACGTGAGTAAACAGCATCTTGTAAAAAAACGAATGCGGAGTTGGAAATGGGCTGATTCACGTTATATATCATGCGTGAAATTTTAATCACACATCCCGGTTGAATCTCTCCTGTAATTAAAACGGCTCCACCCTGATGTTCTTTACCAATTCGGATCGTTTCTTCCATATGGTTCCACTCACGAAGATTTCGAACCGTAGTGATTAGTGTTCCGATCGCACCATCCTGCATTTTTTGAAACAGGGTTTCCTGTGCTTCAGACAACAGTCTTTGTTTTCCACGTTTTTTTTGTAAGATCAAAAGGTTTTTCTTCAGAGTTTCAAAATTTGAAAAATTTTTTTCAAATTGTTGGTCAAACTGATGAAAATCACTTCGATACTCAGGAGGGATCCCCACATCAAGGATGGTAGGAATTTTTTTATCTGCTGATCCCGCATTGGGTGCCTTAAGCAAATATCCCGCATGACATTCTCCTCCAGAAATATAGCCCTTTTTACCAAGAAGACAAAGCGCCTTACCTGCTGAAACCTTGGAATTTAAGATATATTCTCGAATTACAATATTCTCACCGGCTTCCAACCATGCATTAGAAACGTAACCTGCTTGTATGGTTCCACTGACTTTAAATTTTCCTCCAATAATACCTTGTTCCACTCTTATATCACCAAGGGTTTTGATTTTTGCTTTGCCTACAGAACCATGAACTTCAATCAAAGTCGTTACTTCAACAGAAAAAGAATCTTCAATATTTCCTTTCACTCTTAATATTCCATCGAAGCGGATGTTACCGGTTGTGGAGTCAACATTCTCCACTTCATAGAGCTTGTCCACGATGACTGTTTTCCCTTTAACACACATGTGACCCGCTTTGGTAGCAATGATGCATTCGCGTTCCGCATCATAGCGAGTATTACGTCCCGGATAGAGCTGTGATTTCTTGCCTGGTCGTGCTTTAAGGTTTCTGCCTGTAACGGTATAACCATTTTTGCCTTCAGTTGGAGGAACGAAAGAAACCAGATGCTGGCCCTCAATAACAGGCTTCAATAAATTTAACTCAAGAATATCAATAGGCTGAGGATTATTTGTTGTGTTATTGGAGGGATCAACCGCTAATTGCAGAAAACCATCGCTTCCATCTTCAGGGTATTGGCCTAGGGCGATCAAAACAGGCTCGTTATCAATATGGTCATCAATCATTTTTTCCAGTATCGAATACTGAATCCCCTGGCCGATCTCCGCCTCCAACAAGACTTGATTGATTCTTTCCATCGTGAGTGAATCATGGCCAGCATGCATCGGAGGAATGATCGTCAAGTAGGCTTTCATTTCATCCTTAGAGATCTCAACCTGGAGTTGATACTCAGTATTCAGCTCATCACATAGAACCTCATATTGTCCACTTTGCTTTTGATAAATCTCCAAGAGCCTTTCTGGTTGAAAATCAACATCCAGATCATAAAGCTCACTTTCGATTTGATTCAAATCCGCATTTTCGCTTGTATTCGCACTGGCAATTCGAAGCAAGACTTTACCATCTTTAACCCGAATTTGGTAAAGTGAGGTAGCAACCACAACTCCTCCTGGTCAGGAACTGTCGCTCAATCAGTCTTTATCCGTTAGACTTAGGTATTAGCTTACTAGAGACACGATCAGGCTTTTAATTAAGCTAATCCTTTCACCCAACGGATAAGAACTATTTCGCGATAGCGACTAGTTTGTAATCAATTTTGAAATATCTTCTTTGGATAACTTCCGTGATTGTCCGGGCATTAATTCCTCGAGAGTAATTTCACCAATACGATAACGCTTAATTTTTTCAACATTGTATCCCAACTGTGCGAACATCTTTTTAATTTGTTGATTCGTTCCTTGTTGTAAAGAGACATCAAGCCAGGTTTTGTTATTGATATTATGCAAAACTTTCACTTTTACAGGAAGATGCTTTTGCTTATGGATCACCGGCCCTTTCTTTAAAGGATATAGGGACTTAGGGGCAACGATGCCTTTAACTTTAACAAAATAACTTTTCCAGACTTTATAATGCGGATGCATCATCTGATTGGCAAACTCACCATCATTAGTAATCAAAATCAAACCTTCCGCGTCATAATCTAACCGTCCCACAGGGAAAAGTCGTTTATTAGTTTCAGGAAAAAAATCTTTAATGGTTGTTCTGCCTTCGGGGTCGTCTAAAGTCGTAATGCAATTTCTGGGCTTATTGAGCGCATAGACCACACGTTCTATTTTTTGAGGATTGTGAATTTTCTGTCCAGAGACTTCAAGGAAGTCTACTCCGGGAATCATTCGTTCTCCTAGTGTAGAAACGACCTTTCCATTTAAAGTCACTTCACCTTGTAAGATTAAACGTTCGGCCTCTCGACGAGAGGCAACACCTGCTTGGGAGATCACCTTTTGGATCCGGATACTTTCTGAAATTTGAAATTTTTTCATAAGACGAAACAATATTAGGGGGTATGTGATAAAGAACGTTCCTGGGAAAGGCGTTCTATTGCTTGTTGTGCTGCTACTTGCTCAGCTTGTTTTTTACTCATGCCACGGCCTTTTCCATATTCTTTACCATCAATCATGACGGCCATTTCAAACTCTTTCTGGTGATCAGGTCCACATTCATAAAGGAGTTCATAGGTCGCGAGACTGCGGTAATGTTTTTGGACATATTCCTGAAGTTCCGTTTTGTAGTCTCTAACCGAAAAATCATCTAGATTTTTAGGTATTTCACTTTGAAATAAAAGAGTAATCACTTGTCGAACCGAATCCAGTCCTTTTTGATCCCGACTATCGATATAGATTGCCGCAATGATAGCCTCTATGGCATCAGCGAGTAACGAAGATTTGCTTCTTCCTCCTGTTAACTCTTCGCCTTTGCCCATCAACAGAAACGTACCTAAATCGATAGACTGTGCGATTTTATTCAATCCGGCCTCATTGACCAAAGAAGCGCGGATTTTTGAAAGATCGCCTTCAGATACGCGAGGAAAGTTTTTCATCAAAAGTTCACTGATCACCAAATCTAATACGGCATCCCCCAAAAATTCGAGGCGTTCATTGTTCAACTGCTTATCGTGACTATGCGATTTATGAGTTAATGCTTGCTGTAAGAGTGAACCATTGGTGAATTGATATTGTAATTTCTGACATAAAATTTCAAACATGGCCTATTCAAATCACAGAGATATGTTATTAGCATTATTGCCTTTTATTTAGCCACAGATTGCCGCAAGTCTTGGCAAAGTCTATGCGATAATCTGTGATTAAACCGTTACAACATTTTTATTATCGGCACCAAATCTTCAGGGTTTGAGGGCTATAGAACCCTAGACTTAAGTAATGGGAAATCCCATTCTTGAGGCTTTGCTGAACTTCCACTTTTGAGACTCCGCTGGGACAGATTTGCCTTAAAACGGCAGGGCCCTTGGCTACTGTTGTCGCAAAAATGGTACTGCTGACCTCAAGCACTCCATCTGGCTCTGCGGCCAAGGGGTGGGTATCATTATAAAACTTGACGGTATAACATCCTGTCATCAGCCCTGCCGCAATGAAACCCGCAAGCCACAGTAAAAAAGTGTTCCGCATTTTTTCTTTCTTCTTGATTATTTTATGGTTCTAGCGTCAGTTTCAGCTCAGGCTTAGCTTCTTGTGATCCTAACCTTGCCAGGATTATACCTCAACTCGGAACTTAACTCAATGAGTTGTAACAGTATAAAGCAGAATGAACAAGGTTATCATCAACTTCCTCGTGATCTTTTGGACTTTCAGATTGAAAGTGAGCACTAATTTGTTTATCTCATCAGTATCTCATTCACGGCTAAGCATTCGTCCACTCATGTATCGCATTCCTCACGTCTCACTGGGAACCCAGGTTCAGAAGCCTCAAGACTGGTGCTTTATAGAAAGAACGGGATTCGGCGAATAGGTACGATCCTCTTTAATAGTTTAACGTATTTTATAAAACCATGACAAGTTTTATTGACACACATTGCCACTTGGATCTGTTAAAGATCGATCCAGAAGTTGCGATTCAAAAAGCAAAAGCGGCTCAAGTAGAGCTTCTTGTGACGATTGGCGTGGATATTCCCTCCTTGGCTTTCGTGGAATATGCTGTAAAACAATGGGCTTCGGTTTATGGCAGTGTGGGGATTCATCCCCATGAAGCCAAGTATTTCAACCCGGAAGTCGTATCTCAAATCCGTAATCTGGCTCACTCTGTGGATAAAATTGTCGCCATTGGTGAAACAGGTCTGGACTATCACTATATGCATTCCTCCCAAGAAATCCAGCAGCGGGTTTTTCGTCAGCAACTGCAAATTGCGGAGGACTTGCAACTTCCTGTGGTGTTACATACTCGGGAAGCGGAATACGACACCTTGGCAATTCTCAAGGAAAATCCGGTGACTCGCAAAGGGGTTGCCCATAGCTTTACCGGATCAGCCTTCATGTTGGGAGAGTTATTAGAGTTGGGCTGGCTGATTGGCATCAACGGTATTGCAACGTTCCGTGGGGCTGAGGAATTGAGGCGGGTGATCCGTGAAATTCCTCTGGATCGACTGCTTTTAGAAACCGATGCGCCTTTTTTAACTCCGATGCCGAATCGGGGAAGGCCAAACGAGCCTTCAACCATTCCGCTCATTGCTCAATTTTTAGCGACAGAGTGGGGGCTTTCTTTGGAGAAACTATCTCAACAAACCAATGAAAACGCAAAAAATTTATTTCAATTTAAAGAAAAGACACCATGAGAACACAAACCTGTATCAAAGTAGGTGGGGCCTCGCTGAATCAAACACCCCTAGACTGGGTTGGCAATCAGCAAAACATCAGAAAGGCCATTAAACAAGCTCAAAAAGAACATGTATCCATTCTTTGCTTACCGGAACTGTGTATTTCCGGTTATGGCTGTGAGGATGCGTTTCATTCCTCAGGCGTAGCAGAAATGGCCTTTGCTGTTCTGAAAGATCTCATCCCTTTGACTAAAAATATCGGGGTTGCGCTGGGATTACCCCTGTGTGTCAATCACGTCATGTATAATGCCTTGGCATGGGTGTGCGATGGCAAACTTCAGGGCTTGGTGGCGAAACAATTTTTGGCCGGGCAGGATTTATATTATGAAAACCGATGGTTCAAACCATGGCCTGTGGGACTGGTAACCCGGTATAAATATCGAGAGTTTGATGTGCCCTTGGGGGATCTGGTTTTTGATATGGAGGGGGTTAGGGTGGGTTTTGAGATATGTGAAGATGCTTGGGTTCCCAATCGTCCGGGCACTCGGCTGATTGCGCAGGGAATTGATGTTATCCTGAATGCGAGTGCCAGTCATTTTGCATTTAAACAATTTGAGACTCGATGCCAAATTGTTACCGAAGGCGCACGAGTCACCAACACCATTTATGTTTATAGTAATTTAATGGGTTGCGAAGCTGGACGAATTATTTATGATGGGACCACCTTAATTGCGACAGGAAATCAGGGCATTGTGGCGCAAGGAGACTGTTTTTCTTACCAGGACTGGCTTCTAACCACGGCTACGGTGGATCCCGAATTAAACCGCCTCCAACGACGTAAAAATCCTAATTATTGCCCCGATGTTACGGAGTCACACTGTCGCTTTTTTTGTTCTTTTCCTTGGAAATCGCAACCTGTCTTTCCTACAAGCAGTCCTGTGGTGCTCACGCCTCGTCTAAAATATGAAGAATTTTCCCAAGCGGTGGCCTTGGGCTTGTGGGATTATTTAAGAAAAACACGTAGTTGTGGATTCGTTGTTTCAGTCAGTGGGGGTGCGGATTCATCCACCGTGGTTGTTTTAATCTACATTATGGTACGTCTGGCCCTGAAAGAATTAGGTTGGAAGGAATTTTCCCGTAAGCTCGCCCATATTCCCGCATTTCGCTCGAAGAAGAAAATGAAACTTCCCGAAATGATGCATCAGTTGTTATTGACGGTGCATCAAGCCAGTGATTTTTCCTCTGAGACCACATATTCGGCGGCCCGTCGTTTATGTGAGGCGATTCACGCCAGATTTTTGGAATTTAAAATCAGTGAAGTGCTTCCACATTATCAGAATTGGATGGAAGCGGTGTTAGAACGTCCGTTGAGCTGGGAAAAGGATGATCTTGCCCTGCAAAATATTCAGGCTCGAGTTCGAGGTCCTAGTGTCTGGATGCTGGCGAATGTGTATCAGGCGCTGCTTTTGTCTACAAGTAATCGCAGTGAAGCGGCTGTTGGATACGCTACCATGGATGGGGATACCTGTGGTGGCTTGAGTCCTATTGCCGGAATTGATAAGGCTTTTATCCTGCGTTGGCTGCGCTGGATGGAACAAGAAGGTTTTTCTCCGATTGGTCCCTTGCCAATTTTGAAAATAATAACCTCACAGCAACCAACCGCGGAATTGAGGCCCCAAGAAGCGGAGCAATCGGACGAATCCGATCTCATGCCTTATATTATCTTGGACGCGATCGAAAAAGCGGCAATTCGTGATCGGAAAATGCCCCTGCAAGTCTGGGAAACCCTGCAAGTCCAATTTTCCCAAGATCCTCAATGTTCTCCTGCCCAACTTGCTGAATATGTGGAACGGTTTTTTATTTTATGGAGTCGTAATCAATGGAAACGTGAACGATACGCCCCTTCATTTCACCTTGACGATGAAAATTTGGATCCTAAGACCTGGTGCCGTTTCCCCATACTTTCTGGAGGGTTTACGGAAGAACTAAAACATTTACGAAAAGCCATCAATTCATGAAAACGCAATTTGAGCATTAAAATTGCAAGCCTCCTATCCAACTAAATCTTACGCACTGTCCGGTTTTTTCAGATTAGTAGTTGATGGTCACGTAAAAATAAAAATTATAGAGTATTTTATAAACCATTTTGTTTTGAGAACGCAGGAGTCCTGTCTGCTTTGGTAGATAGAAACCCGCATTCCCGGAAAAGAATCATAGGAGGTCAAGTACATGGATACAAGTAGTGTGGTAGGATCGATTCTTGGATATTCTCTATTATTTGTAGGAATAGCCTTCAATTTCAATACATTCGAGTTCCAAATAGGTAACTTAATGTACTTTTTTGATGTTCCCTCTCTCCTCATTGTTGTCGGTGGAGCCTATGCTTCAATTCTGTTGAGCTTCTCCATGGAAGATGTCTTAGCAATTCCAAAAGTTATAGGTAAGACTTATAAAGAGCAAAATGTTCAGTTGGTTGAAACACTAACCTTGATCGTTGATGTCGCTAAAATCGCCCGTAAAAATATTTTAGCGATTGAAGACGCGCTTCCCAGTATTGAAAATGAATTTTTAAGAGGAGGTTTGAGGTTGGTCGTTGACCGTGTGGACAGAACCCTTTTAGTCGATATGATGGCTCACGAAATGAAGTATGGAGATGCACAGCTTGATGGTGAGGCGAATGTCCTGGTAACTTTTGCCGCCATGTGTCCCGCATGGGGAATGTTAGGAACACTGGTTGGGCTCGTATTGTTACTGCAAAATCTGGATGATCCTTCTACCATTGGACCTTCAATGGCGGTTGCGGTAATTACAACATTCTATGGTTCTTTGTTATCCAACGTTGTCTTTAACCCGGCAGCCAATAAAATAAAAGGACAAAAAGGTCAGTTGAAATTATTGCAGGAAATGATTCGAGATGGGGTGTTGTATATTGAATCGGGTCAACGTCCTGATTTTATTGAGCAGGACTTAATGAATTATTTACCTACCACACAAAAGCAAATGTACGAACAACTCAAGTTTGAGAATGAGCAAAAAGGTGGCGGCGGTGGCGGCGGCGGCGGCGGCGGCGGCGGTGAATAATGGGACAGCTTATTGATGAAGATGACTGTGCGGTTTGTGTCGAATTTAAAGATGGCTGGATCTTTACCTATGGGGATCTGGTAACTTTATTGCTGTGTTTTTTCATTCTTTTATTTTCGATGTGTAAAATGGATGCTGAAAAAATATCAGCAGTTTCACAAAGTTTTAGACCTATGCCTCCAGGCAGTCCTTTTGCCTTCAAGGGGAAAAGTTCTGTCATGGACGAAGTTTCAAAAGATCTGGAACAGGTGGATATGCCTGATGATGTAACCCTCAATGTTTCTGATAAAGGAGTTGCTATCACATTTAAGGACACACTTGCTTTTGAAACAGGGTCTGTGGAACTGACTGATGCTGCTAAAAAAGCAATTGCGAAAGCTATTCCTGTTATCTCAAGCCTGCCCAATAATATCCTCATTTCCGGACACACCGACAGTACTGCGGATAGTATTTCCCTGTATCCGTCAACCTGGGAACTTTCAACGGCCAGAGCCGCTGTCATCGCAACCTATTTAGAAAGTTTGGGTATTCCAGGAAAACGCATGCAAATTGCTGGTTATGGGCATTACCGGCCCCGATTCTACAACGACACTGCCTATAAACGGGGCTTAAATCGTAGAGTTGAAATCCTGCTTCTTCCTGAAGATCAAGAGAGGTAATTGATGGGACAGATGATCGATGAAGACGAATGTGCGGTCTGTGTAGAATTTAAGGATGGATGGATTTTTACTTATGGCGACTTGGTAACCTTGCTGTTGTGTTTCTTCATTTTACTCTTTTCCATGTGTAAAATGGATGCCAATAAATTTAAATCGGTGGGTGATAGTTTTAAGCCTTTGCCCACGGCCAGTCCTTCCATGGAAGAAGGGATGGATTCCGCTGTGGAGGACTTAGCCAAAGAAATGGAAGAAAGTGAACTTGCTGAAGAAACCAGTGTGAATGTCGAGGAACGGGGAACTGTCATTTCTTTCAGTTCTAATGCTTTTTTCCTGCCAGAGTCCTCAGAACTGAATGAAAAAGCGAAACAAGAATTAGAACGTTTTGCGAAACTGATTTATTTTTTGCCGAATAAAATTCAAATAGAAGGTCATACGGATAACATTTCTCCCAAACAATGGAAAACCAACTGGGAACTTTCGGGGGCCCGAGCGTCCAAAGTCGCGCAGTTTTTAACCACCGCAGGGGTTGATGGACAAAAAATAACCGTAAAAGGCTTCGGCCAATATCGTCCCCGTTTTAATAATGCCTCTCCCGAACAACAGCTTCTTAACAATCGAGTTGATGTGATTATTGTTCCTTAACCCTATCGATCCGCCTTGTAATGACCCGATTTTCCACCTGTTTTTTCCAATAAACGGATTGATTCAATCACCATCCCCTTGGTGATAGATTTGCACATATCATACAAGGTTAAAGCGGCCACAGAGACAGCGGTTAAAGCTTCCATTTCCACACCGGTAGGGCCTGTGGTTTTGACGGTTGCCGTTATGACCGCATACCCTTCTTCAAGCTGGATCTCAATATCGGCTCCAGACAAAGCCAGAGGATGGCACATCGGGATGAGATCCGCGGTACGTTTTGCGCCCTGAATTCCGCCAATAATCGCAGTTTGAAGTACAGGCCCCTTTTGGGTGCTGCCTGTCTGCTGAAGTTGTTCAAATAACGTAGCTCCCAATTTGACCCTGGCTTCCGCGGTTGCGACTCTTGAGGTTTCAGGTTTTTGGGAAACATCTACCATTCTGGGATGGTCCTTTTCTCCTAAATGAGTAAACTCCGTCATTCCACTTCCTTTCCCTGATTTTTTTTAGGTTCGGCTTTGAGCTTTTCCTGTTCCAGCCATTCTGCAACGAACAACTGATCCGTATCGGGCATTTGGAAACGTTGATCCAGAATAAACTGCTGTAGCAAGGGACTTAAGGTAATGAACAGATGGTCTTGCCACCCTTGTGTTTTTTCCATAGAAGCCTGATATTGTAAAGTCCCTACTCCCATTTGACGTTGGAAAAAAAATTGCTGTATCAGGTAACCTGAGGCCACGAACGTTAAATCGATTTTGGAGGCTCTGTAATCAAAATTTATTTTAAATGCGCCCTTTTTATCGGGGTATACGATCCTTGCCTGAGGAACATAGAGTGGAGACTCTCCCTCGAATTGAACAAATTGAGCGTAGTACTCCCGAATTACAATAAAGCTATTTTGGGGTAAGGGGTTGCCATCCGAAGAAAACATCACCCCTTCTATTTTTTCAGTCGTCCATCCCCAACGATAATCAACATGGTGGGGATAGCATGCGTTGAGAAGTAAGCTCAAACCCAGTATTGGTAGCAAATACAAGTTCTCTATTTTCATTTTCATCCGGTGTCTCTAAGGTTTTTGTCTGAGATGTTGTGTTGTTTGAATGAGCAATGGCGAGGCCATCCTCATCTCTTCATCGGCCGATCTTTTTGCCTCCTCTTCAGGGATTCCGCCTAAAAAGGTGTTGTTGACTCACTAACGCTTGATAAAGATTCGAATTGTACTGAATGATTCTTGATCCGTTTGGTATGGAAAGTGTTAGGATAACCTTAAAAAGGTGTGTGAAAAAATAAAAATATGAAAGATTACCCAATTTAAGGTACCTATGCCACCTTCTACAGAACATGAGATGTTCCAATTACATATTCCAGAATTTTCCTATGATATGCTGCAAATCGTGGGACTTGCTCTTCTTCTGGGAATCATACTTTCCACTGTGATGCGATGGACTGAACGGATTACTCCCAGAAAGAAAAAGCGGAAACGAGATTATCTATTGAGAATCCAATCCCAGCAGGTTCATATCCTCCTTTGTATTTCAGGGGCCTTTATGATGATTTTGATTGGCAGGAGTTTGGCCAATGCTCTGGGTTTGGTCGGTGCTCTCAGTATCATTCGCTTCCGAACCGAGTTGATTTCATCGAAGGAAGCCACACAGATCATTCTCCTCTTGATCGTTGGAATGGCCTGTGGTTTGAGATTGTTTCTTCTCGCTACGCTTATGACAGGTCTGATTAGCCTTCTATTCATCCTCATGGGCTGGTATCAGACAAGAGTTTATAAGAGCAGAGAAAAGACTGCTAAAAAAATGATGATTCTGGAACCTTCGCCTTTGAACGCTCACTCTGAGACTCCATCGTCGCCAAATCTCCAGTAAGATCTTCCTAAAAGGCTCCTTCCTCGGGAACATCCGGCAATTTTTTGCAGGGTAGGCAGGCCTTTCTTGGCCATTCTTACCCCTTTGGTAACGACTCAGCATTCGCTGAACGCAGATTATTTTGAAGAATGCGAGATCGTTCCAACCATGCCAAGGCAAGATCTTCAGCAGAGAAAATTTTGACAGAAATACCACTCTGCGGTTTATTGAAACCCAGAAAAAAATTATCAATAATTCGAGTGATGGGATTTCCTACCAAAAGCGCAATAGCGGTGCTATGACGGGTTCCCTGTTCACTACGGAGAAAAGTTCGAGCCTCCTTGGAGAACGATACAGCACCACGAAGATCTACGAGCATCGGATATTTTTTCCCTTGAGTCAGTTTTCCAATAGCTTCAATATGCAACCTCATCTCTTTAAGGGTCAGTTCACTATTGGGAAAAACACGAGCGTAGAGGATCTGGTTGTTCCCTAACCATTGTTGAAAGCAAGGTGTTTCAATCATTTTCGTTTTAGCACCTGATAAAGTTTGACGGAGTCCATGAGTCCCAAACATAGAATAATTTTAAAAATAACTGTGACTTTCTCCTCTCTCTCACGAACCTGATGCCGATAATGCTGAGAGGGCCTCGGCTTCCGTTTCAAATATTTTCAGGAGGATTCTCTTTTCAAGCTCCTTGACTGTCCTTGTCACAAGCTCAACGTCAATGATTCAAAAATCATGTTCAATTCGAATTACAGAATTCACCACATTCCCTTTCATGATAACTCAACAATTTTTCTGATGTTTACATGATCTGAAATAAAATAACAACTCTTTCGTATGCGAAGATTGGTTGACTTTTGTTTCAGAACCGGGGACCCCCAGAGGGGGAATACAAAAAATATTTTGGCTCTTGTCCTTTCAACAAGAAATTGTCATTAAGCTTTCAGGGGGCAACCGTGCTTCATGAAAGGTTAAGGTGAATCATCCATTATTGCCAAAAAAAGAGAAGGTCCGTTTTATAATCGAAAGCCAACTGGGCAGAACTCTCTTCTCCTGGTTTTTGCTCATGGCTCTGCTGCCACTGCTCACTATCAGTTCTTTCAGCTATTACAACTCTCGAAACGCCCTCTATGAGCATGAGATTCAAATGGTTTCCATGATTGCCAATCTCATGGGAGAGAGTATCAATGAACTTTTTGAGGGACAACTGAAAAACCTGGAAGCTCAGTCTCAAGACCACTCAACTCGGCAATTGTTCAAACGCTTAAGTAATGCTTATCAGCAAAGTAATTTGTCTTTGGCACAATTTGTTAAAAGTGCGGAGTGGGATCAAATCGCCGCGGAACATGCCGATGGCATAAGAACATTTCATAGCATTTATGAGTTCTATGATGCTTTTCTCATTGATGCGGAAGGTAACATCCTGTTTACTGTAATGAAAGAGGAGGATTTAGGAACGAATCTTTTTACAGGGAAATATGGGGAATCACGTTTTACCAAAGCGGTACAACAAACCCTCAAAACCGGGCAAGCCAGTTTTTCAGATATTGCCCCCTATGGTCCTTCCGGTCGCAGAATTAGCGGCTTTATTACTCAGACGATCACTTATGATGATCAATCAACCGGAGTCATCGGTTTCCAATTTTCCATGAAAAAAATTGAAGCGATTTTACAAAATAATAAGGAATTGGGAAAGACAGGAGAAGCCTATCTCATAGGGGCGGATCTGTTAGAGCGAACCCATTCTCAGTTTGAACAGGGATCGGGTATTCTTAAGAAACAAATTAATACGGAACAGACGCGTTTATGGTTAGAGCATGCAAAAGGGCCTGAAGCGAGACAGCATCAAAATAAATTATGGATTTATCCCAATGCTGACGGCGTCCCTGTCTTAGGAATTCATTTGCATCTTGAAGCTCTGGAAAGGTTCGGCGTAAATTGGGCACTCGTTGTAGAAAACGCGGAAGCGGAAGTTTTTAAATCCATAAGAAATTTACAGAATGTCATCGTTTCTCTTCTCATCGTGACCTTCCTCGTTGTGTTAGGCCTCGCCTTATTGGTTACCAAACGTTTGGTCGATCCCATCAATCAACTTTCGAAGTGGGCCAAAGAGGTTGCCACTGGAAATCTTCGTTATGATGAAATTAGTGCCCCGAATAATGAAATTGGAATGGTGGTTGAGAGCTTTAAGGACGTAGTGACTTCCTTTAAAGCGGTTGCTGATGTTTGTTCTTCGGTGGCCTTGGGGGATTTCAGTAAATCGGTGGCTATCAAGAGTGAAGAAGATCTGTTGGGGAAATCTGTCAATCAGATGCGGGCAAATCTTAATGCTGTTGTGACTCAGGCAAATACAATTGCCCGGGGGGATTACTCCTTGACGGTTGTGCCTTTATCAGAACAGGATCATTTGGGAAACGCTATTGCCGCAATGACTTACAGTTTAAGAGAGTACGCTGAAGCCAATAAAAAACAAAACTGGCTTAAAAGTGGTCAAGCCAAAATCAGCGAAACGATGCGCGGAGAGCAAAGTCTGGAAACCTTGACCCAAAATATTATCAATTTCCTCTGTCGCTATGTTGGTGCTGAAATCGGAGTTCTGTATCTCGTCGAAAACGCTTCCCACTTAAAAATGTATGGGAAATATGGCTATACTCCGATGAAAGGACTTCCGAGCGAATTTAAATTGGGAGAAAGTCTTGTCGGTCAGGTGGCACAGGAAAAGAAAAGTATGATGCTTTCTGCAATTCCTGAAAATTTGATGCTGATTACCTCCGGTATTCAGTCGTCAATTCCCAAAAACCTGTTTATTGTGCCCATACTCCTTGAAGAAACACTTAAAGGTGTGATGGAACTGGGATCCTTGCATGGCTTTACCGCTTTGCAAGTAGACTGGATTAATCAAACCTTGGAAGGAATTGCTGTAACCCTCCATTCGACACAATCCCGGATTCGAACAGAAATGCTGCTGGATAGTACGAGAAAGCAGGCCGAAGAATTAGAGATCCAGCAGGAGGAACTGAAGCAAAATAATGAAGAATTGGAAATGCAAACTCATGCGCTCAGAGAATCGGAAACTGAATTGCATGCGCAACAGGAAGAACTTCAAAATACTAATGCCGAATTGGAAGAGCAATCAAGGTCCTTGGAAGAACAGCAAATAGTGATTGAAGATAAAAATAAAGTTCTCCTTATGGCACAAAAAGAATTGAGAGCCAAGGCCGAGGCGCTGGAAGTGAGTGGGAAATATAAATCGGAATTTCTGGCTAATATGTCTCATGAACTGAGAACCCCTCTTAACAGCATGTTGCTCCTTGCGGATAGCTTAATACAAAATAAAGAAAACAATCTCTCCAGTAAACAGATCCAATTCGCGCAGACCATTCATGATTCCGGCATTGAATTGTTGAATTTAATCAACGACATTCTTGACCTCTCTAAAGTTGAAGCCGGAAAACTGGAGCTTCATATAGAAGAAACCCCTCTGGAAGAATTCCCCCTCTATGTCCAACGAAATTTTGAACACCTCATCCGGCAAAAAGGTTTGTCACTCATCACCACGTTGGAAGTTCCCGCTCAGTTGTCTATAAAAACTGACAGGCAACGTGTAGAACAAATTCTAAAAAATCTGGTTTCCAATTCCATTAAATTCACCAGTGAAGGCGAAATCACCCTGCGAGTTTTCATTCCTGACGAGGACACATCCTCCTCTCGGACCGTTGCCATGGCAGTTTCTGATACCGGGTTAGGAATTCCCGTATCAAAGCAAAAGTTAATTTTTGAAGCTTTTCAACAGGCCGATGGCAGTACCAGCCGAAAATATGGAGGAACCGGCTTGGGGCTTTCCATTTCAAAAGACTATGCCCAGCTTTTAGGTGGTGCGATTGGTTTGCAAAGTGAAGAAGGGAAAGGAAGTACCTTTACCCTGTTCCTCCCTCTGAATGAAAACAAACAAGTGGTATCCGAAGTTGCTGAGGAACCGCTGCCTGCAACCCCATCTTTTGAAGGAAATACCGCGGAAGAACTGGCCGGGACTGATAAGCTCGAAGATGATCGGTCCCGCATTGCTTCTGATGATCAAGTTCTGTTATTGATTGAAGATGATCTGGTTTTCGCGCATGATGTTGTGGAGGTTGCGCATGAGAAAGGATTTAAAGTCTTAATGGCTACAGACGGGAACAGCGGCTTAAGACTCGCACACCAATATACACCGAATGCTATTATTTTGAATGTGGATTTATCGCAGTTGGACGGATGGGTTGTGATGGATGAACTGAAGACATCGCCCGACACCCGGCATATTCCGGTGCACTTTATTTCTTCAAAGGATAAGGGCGTCAAAGCCATGCAGATGGGGTCTATCGGCGTTCTGACGAAACCTGTCAGCCGAAATGGACTGGAGCTAGCCTTTCAAAAAATGGAACTGTTCCTTGCCAAATTAATCCAGCAGGTTCTGATTGTTGAAAGCGATAAAGTTTTGAGGGAAGCGATGATGGATCTTGCGGCAGATACGAAGGCGGATACTTTTGTCGCAAAAACAGGTCATCAAGCCTGTGAGTTATTGAAGACTCACGACTTTGATTGTATTATCATGGATATCCAGTTAAAGGACATGTCCGGCCTCGAATTGCTTGAAAAAATCAAACAAGATCCCGATAGGAACTATCCGCCTGTGATTGTTTATACGGGGCAGGAAATTAGTCGGGAAGATGAACTGCAATTGAGTCAATACGCAAAAAGCATCATCATCAAAGGCGCGAAGTCCCTGGAACGGTTATTGAGTGAACTGACTTTATTCCTGCATCGAGTCGAAGCAACATTACCGCAATCCCAGCAGAATAAGATCCGAGAAGTGTATAATAAGGATTTAGTGCTAAGAGGGAAAAAGCTGCTCCTCGTTGATGATGATCCACGGAATTCATTTGCGTTAACACACCAATTAGAAGATCGTGAAATGTTTGTCACACAGGTGTTCAATGGTAAAAAGGCGTTGGAAGAATTAGTAGCGCAGCCCGATATAGATCTTATTTTAATGGATATCATGATGCCTGAAATGGATGGCTATGAAACCATGCATGAAATTCGAAAACAAAAGCGTTTTGCCAATCTTCCGATTATCGCCTTGACGGCCAAAGCCATGAAAGATGATCGTGCCAAATGTATTGATGCGGGCGCAAACGATTATTTGTCTAAACCGGTGGATGATATTAACAAGTTACTTTCATTGGGCGCATTCCCATTTTCCGGGTCATGCGTTTTCGATCCGAGGATCCTTTACTGATGACATAGTTTCCAAATGTTGATATCTTCCCTCCAGGAATTAATTGGATTTAATAGTTTTACGGAGGAATGA
>JBBCAX010000021.1:0-27902 GCA_051382335.1 Deltaproteobacteria bacterium TL4 | reverse complement strand
TGACAAATAGGAAAAGTAGGACTAAAATTTTAGAGGACATCCTCTCAGGACTCTTTAACAGAGCCTGTAGGGGGGCTGAAATTTTTACGATCAATGACATTCATGTTGTATGAAAAACGCTCTCACGGCCTTTTCAGGGGGTCATTTTTTACACCGAAAAAAATTCAAGTACGACATTTATTTTCTGACTATCTATAGCGTTTATTATGAAGTGGTTGTACTGGGTGAAGGAAGACCAGGTGCGAACGAAGTAAAAGAAGCCGCCTGGATAAAGTCCGTCGAAATAAAAGATCAACTAGCGTTGAAAACGTTGAGGTTGACATTGGGAATTGGAGAATCAGAATCCATCATTTTAGCCTCAGAAAGAAAAGCGGATTATTTGATCCTCGATGATAAAAAAGCTCGGCAAATTGCAATTGAGCTGGGATTACCTGTGGTGGGGACGGTAGCCGTCCTTTCTAAAGCAACGCAAAAAGGTCTTCTCCAAAACCTCCAGAAAGTATTACTAGAACTTCAAAAAGCTGGATTTCGATTTTTGCTGTAATTTACCCCAAAACTATTCCGTCTACACCTGAACTTTGGGCAGCGGGGATCAGGAAGCAGAGGGCCAGTGCGCTGATTTGAAAGTGCGGGCTCGCTTACGGTAGGCCAGTTTTTTCTCTTCGTAACTTCCTAACACCCGAATCGCGTAATTATCTTCCGATTCTCCCACTTCACCTGTCAACAAAGCCGTGTTATTGATCCGAAGGGTAACTTCTTTTCCAACGAGGGAGTGGATGGGAAAGATTTGTCCTTTTTGCAAGGTGGTTTGGTTATGTTGTGGACCAATCTCTATGGTTCCAAGTTCAGCGGTTAACTGGTATTCTGTCTGCTCTAACAGTTTTTTAAAATAAGCGGTCACTTCGGGATAGTTATGTTCAAGAGTATCCGGAGGCAGGATTTTCTTACGTTCCAAGCGATGGAAAATTGGATCAAGAGCAATGTAGGGGAAACACAAAGTTAAATTGGACTCAAAGCCATGAGTACGGAAAAGTAATTTCGCAATCACACATTTTTCAAAAGGACGCATCACCCTGGCCCGAAAAGGATGGGTGGTCACCCGTTTTAAAAACAAATGCATCTCGGCGATTCCCAGCCAGCTTTTCTCAAAATCACTTAAAACCTGTTTCAATACCCAATGTAATTTAGCCTGCTTTTTGGAATCCAACGCCGGTAAATGCGAGGGTTGATCCTCAAGGAGCTTTTTGGGGTTTTGGTACAAACAAGAATGAGCAAATTTATTTTCAACAACCAACAAGCCTTTCCCATGAGCTTCTGTCTCAAAAATGTAAATGGGTTGTTGTTCTTTAAACTCTTTCAGGAAAGTCTCAAAGGCTTTCCATTCTACTTTTTGGGGTTGCACCTCAAAAATCACACCCAAGGTGTCAAAAAAGGTGGTTTCCAACAAATAAGCCCACCGATGCATGACCACATCCAGCCACTGAAAACGTCCACTTTCGATATGAGATGAAATGATGTCATAAGGTTGGACATCCGCATAAGTTTTCCGTACCATGTTTCCTTACCTTTGAGTGATCCCAATAATCCGAACACCAAGCTTTTCTTTGTTAATCAGGACGACTTCTCCTTGAGCAACCACTTTTCCATCCAAAACCAGATCCACAGGCTCTCCCGCGATTTTGTTTAACTCGAGGATACTTCCATAGGTGATCTGTGTGATTTCCTCTCCAGTTAGCTGCGTTTTTCCGATTTCTACTACAATTTCGTGATTCACATTCAGCAACAGTTGCGTTCCAACTTCAGGTGTCCGCGCTTTTTCAGCAGAAGGAACCGGAATGGCCGCAGGAGGGATTGAGGGGGATTCAGTTACAAGGTGCGATGTCGCTTTTTTAGCAGCGGTTTGAGGTTTCACCACGGGCGCTTGATAGCTAACAGCTTCCAGTTCCATGTCTTCGTCCATTATTAACGCCTCTGCCTCCGAACCAAACGCACTGTCATCCAGAGCCTCAGAATCTTCGTCCATCATTAACGCCTCTTCCACGGAACTGTCATCCTCAGAATCTTCGTCCATCATTAAATCATCCTTCATTAGATCAAACGCACCGTCACCCATATCCTCAGAATCTTCGTCCATCATCAAATCATCATCTGATTCCTCAAAGGAACCGCTTTCGTCTAATACCAAATCCGACTCCTGTACTGTTTCGTCAGAAAAACTCAGCTCATCTTCGAGCAAGAGGCCTTCAGAAGGAATATTTTCAGCACTTTCGTCAGATAATTCCAATGTTCCCATTTCATTCTCAGCTATACCATCCATCAACTCGTCGGAGGATCCCAACTCCAAAGATTCGTCCTCTATCAGGGGTTCTGAGTCTTCAGGTGATGTTCCTCCACCAACAACTTCTGTCTCTATTCCAAGGCCCTGTGATAACTCATCCGCTTCACCAGCGACATCAAATTGAGCCGATTCCTCATCCATGATACCGGTTCTGGGGGATTTCCGGGGAGCCCTTTCAGGCGCCAGCTCTTCATCCAAATCAAAATCATCGAAGCTTTCCGCATCTTCTGATTCGGCTCCCGGACCTATTTCAGAATCAGCGTCTTCCTCATCAAACGCAAAATCATCAGAATCTTCCAAATCCGTGTCCTCTTCCTCGTCACCCTCATTCAAGGAAGCTTGCTCCAACATTCCGTTTGCATCCAAATCCTCTGTAGACTCTTCACGCTCTTGTTCCAAGTCCAAATCATCAAGATCTAATTCTTCTGTTCCGAGGTCCTCACTGTCCTCCTCACTGTCCATCAAATCCAAGGAAAAATCGTCACCATCTTCTGAAGATAAATCATCTTCTGCGTCTTGCGTCAAGTCTGAGATGGCGTCTCCATCACTTTCCAGATCGAAATCATCAAAATCCATGTCCATGGTTGTATCAGAACGTTCTTTTACTGACGCCATGAGGTCTGAGGATTCGTCAAGGTCCAACTCATCCAAATCCAGTTCCTCTTCTTGATCGCTGTCACCGGATAGTGAGGCTGAAGCCGAATCCCCACTGTCATCAAAATCAAAATCGAAGTCGGAATCCGGGGCCTCCAGCTCGCCCACATCCGTATCGTCAGAGCTGCCAGCCGCCTCATCAGAATCGTCACTATCCAAATCCAAGTCATCAAAATCAAAATCTAAATCATCATCACCCATAGGATCCATTCCCCATCTGTATTTTTCTTAATTCATAGTTCCTTCAACCATACAGCTCTACAGTTTCGGGGTCACAGCTTTGTCACAACCTAATATGCTAAAACCAGTCCATTATTTAAATTTTTATATTTTTATTTTCAACTTCTGCCAAAACATGATACGTCTGAGTTCGTATCATTTGCCCGACAATTATAACTTTTCAAGGGGCAGCGTCCGTGTCTTGTCCCCAACCGATCTACCCCTTCCCTAACAGGAGAGTCTGTGGAAACGCTTCATACCCCAATTGCGACTTATCCGTTTTTGAATCCATTTTATCTCTCTCACCACAAGGATGATCGAGTTAAACATGTCTCTGAACTCAAACAACGCTTAAATGTAAAATGCCGGAGTTCTCAACTGGACCCGAGTACCATCTTCCCTTACCTCGAAAAACGGGTAAGTATTTTTTCAAATGTGGTCAGTACCTATTTTGAAGCACAAACCGCTGAAATTGCGAAACAAAACCTGGAGGCAAAGAATTCCTTCAGTATTCTGGCCAAAAATACTCGATTACTGGATAGTCTCATTCATCTCGCTTTCGATTATGCTTTAGAAGATCTGTCTCATCTTAAAAAAATCCAAGTCTCTGAAAAAAGAAAAGAAAAACAGTATAAAGAACAAATTCTGCCTGAAAAAATAGAAAAACTTGAGATCATCAAAAAGCAACTGGAAGTCCCTCCGGCTCAAGGGGATAAAGAAGCGCAGTATATGTATCATTACTACCAAAAGATAGTCGATGATTTAAAGCAGGAAATAGAGTCTCATAAGAAGATCATCCAAACCTTAACTGAACAGTTACCCCTGGTTGAGAAGTGCCCCATTGACCGCCTCTTCATTTTAGATCATTTTGTGGTTTTTGCGCGGGGTGGCTACGGACGGGGCGAATTGAGTTTTGCGTCAGACCGGGATCTGGGATATTGCTTGAATACGTTGGGCTTGAGTGAAGGCGAAATAGATCTTTTGCAACAATTGATTATTCGTATGGAGCACCTGCTTACCAATGCCAATATCGAAACATCACATCAGTATTTTGAAATTGACGAAGACTTGTCCCGTTTTACGCAAGAGGAGATGCTTCATACCATTCCCTCTGTTCTTGAAAGTCGCGTGTTGGTCGGGAGCGATTCTTTGATGGAATTATTAAAGCAACGCTTTTATCAAATTTTACCCTATGAACCTTATGTTCTGAATAAACTGGAAGAATATAGTGCCTGTCGACACCCTGGCCTGAATCATATGGATTTAAAACATGATTTTGGAGGCTTGCGTTCCATACAACTTCCACTGTGGATTGCTGCGGCTACTTTTGGTGTGTTTCCGAGTCAAACGGTAGAATTACTGGCCTTACTGATTGAAAAAGGGATTCTTTCCTCTCGTCAAGCCTTCAAACTCTGCCAAGCGTTGGAGCTCATCTACGATCTGAGAAATTTTAGTGGTTGTGCCGTAGCGTACTATTACGATGAGGAAGTTAGGGATGTCGGATGTATTGATACAGATGTTCCGCTGAATGTGATCAATGACAACGTGGAACGACTCTATATTTTAAAAAAGAAGCGGTTTGAAAACATAGATGATTTTGATCGGTTCAGGAATCTCATGGTGAACCACATTCAAGAACTGTCTCAGATGATCCTGAAGCGCTTGTTGCAAAGAACCATCGTCCGTACCTTTTCAAATTTCCAGGTAGTGGTTCATTTGAGAAAAAAAAGAGTGATTGAAATTCATGCGGTAGAAGGTTTACCTCAGGTGCCTCTGCCCTTAATTTTCAAGGATCCGGCCACTATTCTGGACTTGTTCATCTATCTTGGAAACTCCGATTATGATCTTTCCTTTGAATTAAAGGATGAACTGACGAATGTGATTCCTCCCCTTACTGCTGAATTGATCTCAAGGCATCGTGAGGATATTGCCGATAAATTTACCCAATTGATGCTCACGCCCCATACTTCCAAAGCCTTGATGGTCATGTTAAAAATCTGTGTGCCTAATGCTTACAATGAGCTGCCTGATACCCTTTTGGGACGGTTTATTCCTGAAATCAATCAAATCCGTTTTCTTCTCAGAAATTTAACGTACCATCAGTTTCCTGTTTGTCTTCATACTATCAAGGCCATGGAAAATTGTTATGAGGAACTGAATTATTTAAAAAAGAACTATCTCGAGTTATATCAGTTCTTGCAACCCAAGCATCTCCTTGCTTTAAAATTCGCGATTTTGTTTCATGATATAGGCAAAACGGAACCGTTAACCCAACACCAGATTTCAGGAACCTCAATAGCAGTCAGAGCTTTGGAACGTTTGGGCTTCGTGGATGAGGAACTCTTTAGCCTGGTGTCATTGCTCATTGTTCATCATATGACGGTGGTGCATCTCAGCCGAACTTCCGCTTATTTCGATCAGGCGTTACAAACGTTTTTTGAAATTGCGGATCGGGACTTGACCCAGGTGGTTTTATTATTTCTGGTCAATATTACCGATTATCGTGCTGTCAGTGACAGCGCTAATTATGATACCAAACAATTACGTCAATTTTTTGAAGAGATGTACCGTGTCTTTTCTGAAATACGACACGGAAAAAATCAAGATCCTATTGATTTTATTAACTTGTTTCTCAGAAACAAGAAAAAAGACCTGGAAGTTGATACGCGTATTGATCTGCTCATCAACCATAGCCTTCAAAATGATCTGCAAATCACACTATTCGACCCCTTATCGCAGATCAATACCAAAGAATACAAAAAACTCCAACAAATTGAATCTGAAGTCCATAAGTTGTGGAAACACTTAAAAATGGGGTCTTTAGATGCTCAAAAAGTTGATGAATACACTGATAAATTAATCAGGACGCTTCGACAATATCTGAGCGATGCCACCATTCTTGAACTGACGTCCTCCTTCAATCCGACAATTAATTGGTTTTTTACGACCTTCCCCAACCGCTTTCTCTTGAGTCACTCTCCCAGTACTCTGGTAAAACAGTTGCTGAATTTTATAGAATATGAGACCAAATCCATTGTGTCTGTTCTGACGGACTCCAAGGGAAAAGTGACTGGAATTTTAATTCATATCCATGAGATGCCCAGTGTTCACAGTCGTGTGGCTTATGCGTTGAGTGTGAAAAATATCGATATTGGCTCCGGAAAAATGAATAAAATATTGTTTGAGAATGGAAACGTCGCTTATTGTTACTATTTTCAAGTTTCCAGTCGGTCCTCTTCCAAAGTGGTCTTTCCAAGGGATTTGGAAAATCATATTTATCAAGATACTCCGCCTAAACTCAAACCCACGAAGGATCAGTTTATTTACAATCCTAAATTGCGCTTGGAATTCCTGGACTGTGACCACAAAGGCTATGTGATTATACAATCCAAGGGAGAGTTTGACCGGGTGGAAAAAGAGTACATGAGAGTCAAAATTACCATGGAGGACGCGCCTCTTGTTTATTACAAAATGACAGAAGCCTTCGACCGGGCGGGAGTGCCGATACAACAGTCGCTGATTACCACAACAGGGTACCAGGTTAGTGATTATTTCTATGTCAATCGAGAAGATCACGAACGATTACAAACTTCTGATTATGAAGAAATCTTAAGATCTTATTTCATTTCACCCTAAAGACCGGGGTTCTGAAAGTAGATGTCATGGGAAAGCGCAAGTTCCACGGGAAAGCTGGCTCCCACAATAAGTGAATTATCACTCGCAACAAAGAAAGGAATTTATGAAACGAGTATTGGTTACAGGGGGTTCGGGGTTTGTCGGATCCTTCTTATGTGAACGTCTTCTGGAGGAGGGGAACGAGGTGATTTGTCTCGATAATTTTTATACCGGCAGTAAGAACAATATCAGACATTTAATGGATAATTCCCACTTTGAACTCATCCGGCACGACATTGTGGAACCTATCTTGTTGGAAGTGGATTGGATTTTCAACTTTGCCTGTCCCGCTTCTCCCATTCATTATCAGCACAATCCTGTCAAAACGGTGAAAACCAGTGTCATGGGCGCCATTAATATGCTGGGTTTGGCAAAACGGGTTCGAGCCCGGATTATGCAAGCGTCGACCTCTGAGGTTTATGGAGACCCTGAAATTCATCCTCAGACTGAAAGCTACTTTGGATCCGTCAATCCCATTGGCATTCGCAGTTGTTATGACGAAGGCAAAAGAGTTTCAGAGACACTCATGATGGATTACCACCGACAAAATAAGGTGGATATCAGGATCATTCGGATTTTTAACACCTACGGTCCCAGAATGCACATTCAGGATGGTCGGGTGGTGAGTAATTTTATTGTGGCTGCCTTAAAAAATGAACCCTTAACCATCCATGGCGATGGAAATCAGACACGTTCTTTTGCCTATGTAAGTGATTTGATAGAAGGCATCATGCGCATGATGAAGCAGGAAAACATGATTGGTCCAGTCAATCTTGGAAACCCGGGAGAGTTCACCATCCTGGAATTAGCTCAAATGATCCTGGAATTAACTCATTCAAAATCTAAAATTGTACTGTTGGAAAAACGCTCGGATGATCCGATGCGTCGACGTCCTGATATTACGTTAGCAAAACGGGAACTGAACTGGGAGCCCAAAATCCCGCTAAAAGAGGGGCTTAAAGAAACAATCGCTTATTTTGATAACATCCTAAAAGGCTAAGACGGCGAACTCGTATTAGTAAAATCAGTTCAAACAGGAACAGCAAGGCCCGATTCCTGCTTTCCTTTTTAAATGCTCTCCAAAACAGAAACCGAGGGATTACGGTCTCTCAGGAAGAAATCAGAGTACCCTAATTTATTGCTCATTCTGAAGAAACGGAAACGAAAGCACATGAAATTTTGTTCCGTTTCTAAATAGATTTAATGATTGCCACTTTAACTGTGTTATGTCATTCATCTCGTTTAAATTCAACTCAGCATGGCTGTTCGAATGCTTTCTATTCTGCCATTTTATCTTGTTCTCATGGCCTCTTTGCGCAAAACAGACTTCTGAATACATTCAACAGACTCATTCTTTCAAGGTTCCTTATGCTGTTGAAGGACTGGCCATCAGTGCGGATGAAGCGTTGATTGCTGTCGCGATGAATGCCGGGGATTCCCATAGAATTGTTGAAATCTACGATCGTCGCAGCATGAAACCTGTGGCCCAGATCGTTTTTCAGGATAGGCCTGTAACCGCGATGGCGTTCAATCCTCATCAGCGTCAACTGGCTCTTGCAAACGACGCTGTGATTCAATTGTGGGATTTAACCCAAATGCCGACGCAGGGGGATCTCCCCTTAAGTGAAGAAAATCTGCTATGGCAACAAAAATTACAGCAGGCCACTCCTTTAAAGTTCAGTTGGAAATCGCCTCATTTGCGATGGATAGACAACAAGGAACTGCGTGAATTATTGCTGAAACCTCCCTTTTCATCAACCTCCTCTCAGTGGAAGGACAAACAATCCTCGGTGCCTTTGCTCAATTTTTCCTTTAATCCTACGGAACAACTGCTGGCGTTGATTTATAAAGACGAGCGGCAGATTGAGCTTATTGATTTAATGACTCAAAAAAAGCGGAATCCTTTGGATTATCATCTTTTTCCAGTTGTTGATCTCCATTTTGTGGATCCTCAGACGCTTCTTTCTTTAGATGAAGAACAGAATTTGGTGTGGGGACATGTCATGACACGGGTTAAAGTTAATGGACCCCGAGTTGAAGGTTTGGATCCCAATGAGAAAACCTTGTTGATTTACCCTGTTTATCATGATCGCTATTTATTACTCGTTTCTCAATCCTTGTCTGAAAAGCAATACTACGCCTCTGTCATCGACAAAAACGGAAAACAGCACAAAAAAATCATTTTATCCTCACCTAAGGGGGTTGCGATCAGTCCCACAGGAACCTATATTCTGACCTCAAGCGACCAGACTTCTGTAGACCTCCATACCACACGAATCGCGCAGAACCCCAGCGAATACATCCGTCAGTTAAATCAAATGGGCGCCCATGAAACGGCACGGCTTTACCGAAATCATCTGGAGATCCTGCCAACTTCCTTAAAAAACGGGGAGGCCTATGACGAAGACAATACCTCCCTACGACTTTTGATCGACCGCTTACATACCGCTGAAGCTTTGGAACAATGGCAGGATCTGAAACAAATTGTTAAAGAACTCTTAAAATTAGCACCCAAACATCCGGAAGGGTTACGGATACAGGAACTTCTGAGAGCGAATGAGGATTTAATTTTATTGGAACAGGCTCAAGACGCGCTTGAAGCTAAAAATCCTGAGCGTGCGATACGGTTATTAGTTCAGATTTCGAAGACCGGCAAGCACCATTCAGAAGCGCGTCAATTGATAGAAATCGCGGAACAACATAAGAAAATGGCGTCTCAACTTGAAAATGCGCGTCAAACCATCAAACAAAAAAATTGGGCGGGAACAGAAATCCTATTGGATCGTATTCTTCAACAAGACCCTTCAAATGACGAAGCTCAAACACTACTTGATGAAGTCCATAAAAACTTGTGGATCGACAGAATTTTGGAATTTATCGTGAATCTGTTGTGGCTGTTTGTGCTGGCCTTGCTGGGCCTTTTGGGTTTCCATTACCGCAAAAAAATCATGAGTTGGCTTACCATGGAGGAGGATACTTCGACGCCAAACCTCAAACCGCCTTTGAGATCCCGTGTCAAATCTCAACAAAAGCGGGAACCTGCCTCTGGAGAAAAATATTTTTTTGAAACACTGACCAAAGCGGAAGAACTGATTCGTTTAGCCAGGGAAGCGGATGTTCATAAGCTTCATACGTCGAGACTCCTGGATTTTGCCGCGGAGATCAAAGTGATTCAGCGAAACGCAAATGATGATGAGGTTGACTATAAACATCTCACCTCGCAACTCCTGGTTCTGATCCAAACCGTTCGTAACTTGAATTTCAAAGCTTCTCAGAACAAGTCCGAAAAGGCCAAACCGGATCAGGAGCAGTCCAAACAGCAGGATCAACAATCCAGACAGCAAAGCTATCAGGAGCCAACTCCCCCAAAAAGCGCACTGCCTGATTATTATCAAATTTTGGAGCTATCTCCACAAGCGACAGCGGAAGATATTAAAAAAGCCTATCATCAAAAAATAAAGGAATACCATCCTGATCGTCATCAAAGCTCCGACTTTGAATGGGTCAAGGAGCAAGCGGAACAGATGACTCGACTCTTACACGAAGCTTACGAGGTTTTATCAAACCCCGTGTCTCGACGAAGTTATGATCGCAAACACTAAAAATAAAAACCGAGTCATCGATAAAAGCTTTGATAAAGGGCAGCGGTTCATCAATTAACATCATCCATCTCACATAAGGTAGCAATAATTCTCTAAAACAACGTAAGCCAATCTATATCACTTCTGAAAATCATTCAAATTCAAAAAACTTGATCATCGAGTAAAAGGGCTTGGGTCTAACTTCGGCCAGGGGTAGCCTCGGGTTTCGCCCCGAGGAACAATGTGTGCGGTATCCCCTGGGACGAAACCCAGGGCTACCATCAAAATGGCCGAACTTACGACCAAGCCCGAGTAAAAGTATAATTCAAAGTAGATCTTTACAACAGCGGTCTGAATATGTCATCTCTTACTAGAGACACAATGCTAACAAAGTGACTCGTCTACCCCCATGGAAAGAGAGCCTGGTGTGTGCGATAAAGACACAGGTCTGATCTTTGCATTTCTTTTAAAACTATAGATATAGAGGTGAAATGAGGCCATCGCAGATGTTTGAAGCTTTTAGCTACAAGAGCGTATCTGATGTGGATATGAAGACTGATGCTTCCGTCAATTCTTTTTTGCTTTCAACGAGTAAGGCAAAAGGCTTCAGTTTGGTGGAAGTGATGATTGTCGTGGTGATTATTGGAATTTTAGCGACGCTGGCTTATCCTCGTTTGGAACGTTACCTGCTCAGTGCACGGCAGACTGAGCCTAAAAACAACCTCATCTCAATTTATGTGGCACAACAAGTATATCATGCCTCAAACCGTAACTATGCAACAGACATGGACCAACTGGGTATCGTCCTTAATAGTGAAGGTGATGCTGTTTACACCTACACCTTGACGAGTGATGGAAAAACTTATGTGGCCACAGCAGAGGGTAATATTGATGATGATGATACGTTGGATGTGTGGACAATCAACCAGGCCAAACAATTGTCAAACACCACGAATGATGTTACCGACTAGGATCATAACTTTGAAGTTTGTAGGGGGCCTCAGGACAGGAATGGGAATCGGTGCACTTCTGATCTTGGTTTCCGCGTGTATTTCTACCCACATTGAATATGACATTCCCCCTTCTTCTTATGCGATAACCGGAATCACCAGTATCTACGTGGATACGTTCACAGGCCAGAAGGCTGGTCCTTTTAAAGACACCTTGATTAGAGAAACCTACAAAACTCCGGTTTTTGACAGTTTGGATCATTATCCCAAACCTCGAGAAAATGCCGCCATTATTTCAGGCGAAGTGCTCATTTACGCCATTAGGGATGAAGAAGTGACTCGTCCGAAAAAAGTCATCAATCTCATAAAACATGATCTCCAATCCAGACCGGACAACAGCAGTAATCGGTTAAGACAACAAGCTTTTGAATTTGTAGAGGTTTCTTTCGAAGAACGGGTGATTCACCGGGTGTTGGATCTTCAAATACGCCTGATCGTCACTTCGACGAAGACGTCCCAAGTGTTGTATCAGAAGGATGAAATCATTAGTTTTCAGCAGAGTTATCTTGGAGAAGACGCCATCCGTGAGATCCCTTCCGCAGAGCATGAGATGCAAAAACTTGGACAAAAACTCTTTCAACGTTTTCTTGAAAAACTCAATCCCGCCTTAAGGACGAAGACTTTAGTCCTCGAAACAGGGAGTGCTCCGGTTCCTTGGACGGCGAAGCTGGTGGATTTGGGGCATCCAGGCATTTTAAGTGGAAATCGTTTTGCGGTCAGAGGAGAGTATGAGCGGGCAATCAAGATTTGGAATTACGTTATTTTTGCGCCTTATGTTTTTGAGAGTTCAGAGCATTTTCACTTTACGGATACCGTCTATGCCCAATTGAACGCCGCGTTGCTGCCTCGCGTCGTGATTCAACCGTTACTCAAACTTCATGAGCAAACCTTCAATTTAATTGAAATCGATCGAATCTTGATTAAGCTACTATCACGGGACCAGTTTCAGAACTATGGAATGATCATCAAATCTCACGCTCGTACTTCAAAAAATCGTGATAGTAAAAACCTGGCGGCAGCCCATTACAATCTTGGCTCGGTTTATCAATTACTCAATAAAATGAAATTAGCCCCCTATCACTTCGCGCAGGCCAATGCGTGGAGTCCAAAAGCCAAATACGCACAAGCGTGGACGGATATTCAACATGAACTTGGCAATTACAATCCCTTGGATACCTTAATGGATCGAACGATTGAAGAAGCCGGAAAACAACCGCCGCCTCCTGAAGCCTTAGTGCAGCCTTCTCTTGCTATTGCTACGGATAAAAAAACAGTAGTGGAAGAACATGAAGGTTATGAACGCTTAAAACCTGAAGAATTACCCTTGCTTTTTGAAGAAAATACGCGGCCTTCAGGGGGGCTAACTCCAGAAGCGATAATGCCCACAGGGGAATCTTCTTTGGATCTGAATTGACAGTTTGTGAACAGAAAAGCTAGACTCCTTGGCGGAGCGTTTTATTATCAATATTCATTAGATGAAGGAGTTATATGCAGTGGTTGCGTTTAATTGGAATAGTGATAGGATCCCTGGTTATTGGAAACTCGGCTTATGCCCGTGAAGTGACCGCAATAGGTTCTGCCGCAATTTATAGCGGAAACATCGGCAGTGCAAGAAATCAAGCGTTACAAAATGCCCAGCGTCAAGCCGTGGAACAAGGAGTTGGAGCGCTGATTTCGACAGAGACGATTTCAAGGAATTTTGAAATCATTAAGGATGAAATTTTAAGTTCGAGTAGTGGATTTGTGGCTAATTATGAGATTCTGGAAGAAGGGCCAACTTCCGATAACACCAGCTATCAAGTAAAAATCAAAGCGGACGTCCAAGATGCCAAGATCAAAGATAAATTAACCGCATTGCGAATTCTGCATAAACAAATGGGGAATAAGCGAGTGATGGTGATCTATAATCAACGGGATCCTAATGCTTTACCTCGTACGATGGGAGCCGTGAGTACAGCCATGGCTGCGATTCGGGACGAATTGAACCGCACGGGCTTTCGTGTTTTTAACGATCAAATCATGAATCAAGTTTATCAGGCGATTGAAAAAGCCGCTGTTGTGGATCGTCCAGCCGATAGTTTGATTGCCATGGCTTTAGATCAGCAGGCCGAAATCTTGGTTAGTTTCGAAATGATTGGCGGACAACGAGATCAACGGGGAGGTATGTTTTACGCGGCAAAAACAACCGTTAGAATGAGTGTCTATGACGCAAGTACAGGACGTCAAATTGCAGACGTTGTGACCTATGGAAAAGAACTCGCCAGTTCTCCTCCAGGACCTTATGACTGGGAACTCATGCTGGGAAAAGCCGGCGCACGAGCAAGTCTGGAGGCCTCAGAACAAGCGGTTACAAAAATCACGGATTTCTATCAAAATGTGGGGGACCTTGGCTTTGCGTATTTGTTGGTTTTTCGAAATTATAGTGCGGAGCAGGAAGACTCCATTTTGGATTATTTGGAAAACACGTCTGGATTTAAGCAACTTACCGAACTTAAGAACAATCAAAATTACTTGGAAATTGAAATCTTTTCCTCTGAGTCTAAAAGCCGTTTACGTCGGAAAATTCGAAAAGATTTAAAAGGGCAAGGGATAGAACTTGTGGCGCAAGAATCGGACAACAATCGGATTGTATTTGTTAATCCTACCCCTCTTGGCGATGCGGCAAGTCGTCCAGAATCGTTGGATTCCAAGCGGTAACAGGGGCAGATCTTGTTAACAGAAAATTATAGTGAGCCGTAAAAAAATGATTCCTATAGACATGCATTTAAATAAATTCAGCATGTCTATTTTGGATGACCCATTTAATCGACTCATGATTAGGAGTGTCAAAGCTTGCTTTGACCAGAAAAGCCAAAGCTTTTCTTTGAATTTTGCCAAAGCAAGCTTTGGTACTCCATAGTAATTCCAATGAAATTATCTAAATGAACGTCTATAGGTCTCAACACTCATTCAAACAGGGAATCTTTACAGGGATTGGTTTTGAACATTATCTAGCAGAAGCCGGCTTAAATCAAACACAGGCCAAACATTTTCTTCATTCACAACAAATACTCCTGCCTTCTCCTGGACAGCTTCTAACCCCGCCTTTTCTGTTTGGCAACGCCGGACATTGTCTGCTGTTAGAACCCGAAAACTTTGATTATTTTTATGTCAAAGCCCCCGAATGCTTCACACAAAGAGAGCGTAGCAGCGTGCCGCAAGGAGAAGCCTTTGAAGCACAACATCAAGGTAAAACCGTATTGCCAAGCAATGTATGGAATCAATTATTCAATATTCAGAAGGCTGTCAAAAGCCATCCCGAACTGAACTCTCTTTTGAATCAAGGGCAACCGGAAGTTTCAATTTTCTGGCAAGACCCTGAGACCCGGATTCTATGCAAAGGTCGCATGGATTTGTTGCTTCAAGACTCGCTAAAAATTGTGGATATTAAATTTTCACAGTCGATCAGCCCCTCAAATTGTAAGCGAAAAATTCGCCATTACGCCTATGATTTTCAAGCGGCATGGTATATTGAAGGGATGAAACAGCTAACCCATAAAAAATTTCAGTATGTATTGATTTTTATTCAGAACCATGCGCCCCATCAAATTTACCTGAGGTCTATTGATTCCTCAGACCTGATTGATGGGCGGGAGCAGATGCTCCAGGCTCTTGACTATGCGAAGAATCAGCTTAAACCGGAAATTGATAAAACATGTACTTGAACAAGTTGTAGAAATTTGTAATGTGCCCATGCAGCAGCCCTGAAAAAAAATGAAATTCTCAAAAAAACCAATCTGCTGATAAGAATGATTATTTTGCTGTTCATGCAATAAAAATCAGAGTTTCTTAAAAAACTGGGTTTACAAAACCAAATAAAAATAATATTTACATATCAACGGCGGAAATTTTATTCGTGAATAGTTAATTCAAAAAAGAAGAGGAGAAACACATGGAAAAATATGAAGAAATCGTGCAACGCACTTGGAGTGATCCGGATTTTAAACAAAAACTCGTTAGCAACCCCAGATCGATTCTTGCGGAATTGGGAGTTGAATTAGGAGAGGAAATTTCACTGGCAGTTCATGAAGATACGTTGGATACGATGCATTTTGTTTTGCTTGATAAAAGTCAGGTTAACCCCAGTTCCATCAATACTGGCACAATTGCCGGAAAGGTCATGAAACACGCCTACGAAGATGAAGGCTACAAATCAAGACTCTTGCGTTCTCCCAAAGACGCGTTAAAGGAGTTGGGAAGCATTGTGCCTCGTCTTGAAATCAAAGTTTTTGAGAACTCTGAAAAGTTGATTCATTTGATACTCCCCGCAAATCCGAACACGACAGGTGAGCTTAATGATACTGATTTGGCAATGGTCGCGGGAGGAAAGAGTATCTTCAATGATCTGGTTTCCGGAGGTGTCACGGTGATCGCGGGCGCGGTTTTGGGATCAGGATACGCTTCCTATTTGAACAAAGTCATGGGCCCCTTGATGGTGGGTTGGGATGCGTTTAAAGCCGCAGCGAATCAAGTGGATTAACCCCATTATCCACAAAAGAGAGCGCGTTCAGCGCTCTCTTCTTACTTAAAAAGTCGCGGAAAACAGGGTGCTTTTTAAATTTTTTGACGAAGAATGGTTTTGAGTTGAGACGAAAAGCCTCGCCGGAGAAAGGATCAACGTTTGCGAAAAAGAATCGTAGTGCAATAAGCCATGCTCTTCCGGAGTGTGTTTCCCAAAAACAGCATCTCCACTTTTCACTTCATAAAATCCAAATAACATTCCACCAAATACCCCTATCGCAGCACCTCTCAGTGACAAGGTCGGGATCTCCGAGGTATCCTCTTCTTGCAGTCCCCAATACGCAATTCCTGTGACACAGCCAATCGCTGCGCCCCATAAGGAATTTTCAAAAACGATTTGTAATTTTGCCGCTCTTGCTGAGGTCGGATTCCCTACTCCTGCCAGTAACAGTACCATACCCAGCACCACAACACCTTTCCATTGTTTCATATCTTTACCTTCCGTCAGATCCTTTTTATCAGAATGAGTACACAAACCACACGGGGACGTATAGTAGAATTCGAATCGCTTTGCAATTCAAAAGAATCAAGGAAGACCCACGTCAATCTTGAAAAATTTGTTGAAGTCTGGCTTCACACTCCATGAAGGGAGTACTTTCTGTCATGTTTTGACGCAGAAATTCCAACAGGGCCTTGTGCTTACGCAAGGCATAATCAATGTCAGGATTGCTTCCTCGAACATACGCGCCGATATTGATGAGATCTTCCGCTTCACGGTACGTGGACAAGGTTTGTCGTAATAAATGACTATATCGAAGGTGTGATTCAGAAACGACATCACTCATGACCCTGCTGGCAGAGGTTAAAATATCAATAGCGGGATAATGTCCTCTTGCCGCGAGATCACGTGAAAGCACAATATGTCCATCGACAATGGCACGTACAGCGTCCCCTATGGGATCGTTCATATCATCCCCTTCAACCAAAACGGTATAAAAGCCTGTAATGGATCCCTGGTCTGAAGCCGTTCCGGCTCGTTCCAACAAAAGTGGTAGCAATGAAAAAACCGAGGGGGGATAACCTTTGGTCGCAGGCGGTTCCCCCGCAGCCAAGCCAATTTCACGCTGGGACATTGCAAATCGAGTGAGTGAGTCCATTGTAAGCAGGACGTCCAAACCCTGATTTCTAAAGTATTCCGCAATTGCCGTCGCCACAAAGGCACCTCGCATCCTGAGCAAAGGGGGTTGATCGGAGGTGGCGACGATTACTACTGAACGCCTGAGTCCCTCTTCTCCAAGGTTTTTTTCAATAAAATCACGAACTTCACGTCCCCGTTCACCGATAAGCGCAATGACGTTGACATCCGCATCCGTATAGCGGGCCATCATGCCGAGCAAAACAGACTTACCTACGCCGGAACCTGCCAAGATCGCAACACGCTGTCCTCTGCCGCAGGTCAAACACGCGTTTATAGCCCGAACACCGACATCAAGGGGGCGAGTGATAATGGCTCGGCCTAAAGGGTTAATCACGCCGGGATAAAGAGGCGTTTCAGCAGTTGTCGCCAGATCACCCCCATTATCTAAGGGGCGAAGCATGGGATCAAAAACCCGTCCCAGCATTCCGTCTCCAACAGGAATCATCGGAGTCCGGTTTTCAGGAATAACACGACAATCAGGACTCACATCGCTAAGACGATCCAAAGCCATCAGCAGGATGCGTTCTCCACGAAACCCTACCACTTCAGCCGGAACAAAGTTTCGATGCTTGGGGTTAAAAATTTTACATAGACTTCCCACCGCACAGCCGGGGTTATACGCTTCCACCATGTGCCCAATCATTTGCGTCACCCGTCCCTCTAAGCGAATAGGAGAAAAACGATCCATTTCTGTAAGATAATCCCCCAGATGGGAGTATTTAGGCGAATTCGTTTCCATCATCATTTTCCTCAATCGGGAGAGAGTAATCAAATTCATCCATATCCACTTTGTGCAAACGAGCATTACGTTCTGAAAGTTTCTGACTCAAAACTTCTTCCATGACTTCAAATTGATGTTCAAAGGACTGGTTAATCACACTTTCATTGGTTTCAATCAAAATAGCGCCTGGGACCACTTCCAGACTGGGTTTAATCACCAAGCTTTGTTCATCATTCAGGTACTGATCCAAATCCAGATGAGTGGGCTTGAGAAAATCATAATCATCGGGATGTAAGAAAATTTTAATTTTTCCTGGAATATCCAGTTCTTTCATCGCGGAGATTAAAATATTTTTTTGGACATCAGGATTGAGGGTCAGTTCTTTAACAACAATCTTTTTGGCAATAATCACCGCGAGTTGGACTAATTCCTGCTCTGACTGAAAACGCACCACTTTTCGAAGGTTTCTCAGTTGCTCCAAAACCAATTCAATCTGTGCCACCAAAGGTCCCATTTCTTCATAACGTCGATTAATACCTTCGGCATGACCCGTTTCGAATCCATCCTGAAAAGCGTTATCTTTAATAGTCTGCACTTGCCTTTCCGCCTCTTTAATCATTTGATCCCGTTCCTGGCGCATGGACACTCTGAGTGCTTCGGCTTCCTTGTGTATGGCTTTGGCTTCCGCAAATTTCCTGTCCGCATCCTCCCTCATTTGCTTTGCGTAAATCGCGGCACCTTCCTTGATGGTTTGAGCATAGTTTTCAGCATTCGATAGTAAAGAGTTCTCTAGCACAAATTTACTGGAATTAAAGGCTGCTGATTTCTGTACTTTATCTTCATCAGAGAGGGCGATCACTTGAAGGGAGACCGTACGGCCTTTCGTCTCATCTTCAAAATCTTCAAATTTAAATCCTGAAGAAGGCACTGTTTTGGGTGGGGTTTTCGTTGGAGTGTTTGAGCGTTTTTGGGAATCGGTCGCCTCCTTCCCAAGTTCTTCCTGGCGTTCTGTGAACTTAGGAAGAACATACTCTTGTATCTGGGATTTGTCGACCTTCTTATACATAGGAAACTTTCGCTATAACGCGTTCGCAGAAGATTATTTCTTCTCTCGTAACCAAGCTCGAATCATTGAAGCTGTTTTGAGAGGATCTTGACGTGCGATATCGATAATCTTGTCTCTTGGAGGAATTCCAGCTTCGCGTTCGGTTGGAATTTCGAGTTCTTCGCCTTCGAGTTCTCCAATAGTCGCCGGCAAGCCCATCAACAAATCCAAATCCGCGGGCTTTGCGCTGAGACGCTGAACCATTGGGCGGATAATTAACAGGATCAGCATAATGATGACAATGCCGAGAACCACGAATTTTACCACATCCGCAATAAATAAACGCTGACGCTGAGTTTCTTCAAGTTGAGCTTGTTGATCTTCTTCAACAGGTTTACCAAAGGACATATTGGCGACAAACACCGTATCTTTGCGCTGGTCATTATTGGTAAAACCGATTGCCGCCCGGACCATTGCAGCAATTTCTTCTTTTTCCGCTTCAGTCCAAGGTAAGCTTTCACGTCCTACGATTTTTCCATCGGCATCTAATAATGCGGGGTGCTTATTATCCAGCAAGACAGAGACACTCAATCCCAGGACTTGTCCTGTCGCCGATTCAATGGTTCTTTCTTTGCGACTCATTTCAAAATTTCGGGTTGTACTCTGTTTATCAAATTCGGAAACCGTTGCCGCTTCTCGGCCTGTCGCTTCGGGTAAATTGGTGGTTACTCCCGCAGGTCCTACGGGTATGGAACGAGAACCGGTAGAATTTTCATTCGAGGTTTGCTCACTCAAGGTTGCTGTTTGGTCAGGATCAATCAATTGTTCTTTGCTCGTTTCCCGATCGAACTTGATCATTGCGGAAACATTAACCTTTACACGATCTTCGCCAACGATGGGTTCTAATTGACCTAATACATTTTTCTCCAACTCTGTTTCAAAACGTCGTTTGTAGGCATAGTGCTCGCTTAAACGCCCGCCTACAGATTCGTCCTCCAAATCACGACTCAAAAGCCTTCCGCTTTGATCACTGACGCGTACATTACGGGGTTCCATACCTTCTACGGCGGCAGCGATCAAATGGGTAATCGTCTCGATTTGACGCCGTGAAGCCGTTGCATTGCTGGCAATTTCGATGGAAACGGCGGCCGTCGGGGGTTGTTCAGAATCACTGAATAATGTTTTGGTGGGTAAGGCCAAGGAGACCTTCGCCGACTTGATGCTGTTGATTCTTCCAATGAGACGTGCCAATTCACCTTCTTGAGCCACACGATATTTCACTTGTTGCTGAAACTCTGTTTCTCCCAGACTTGGCGTACCAAACATCTCCATGAACCCCACACCACTTCCAGGCAGGACTTTCTCACTGGCCATGATCAACCGGGTATCATCCACCATCTGTGGAGGAACCAAAATAGTTCGGCCTCCCGGTGCCAATTGGTGCGGGATCTGGTTTTCTTTCAGTTTTTCGACGATTTTAGCCGCATCGCCAGGCTCCAGGTTACTGTACAAAGGCGCCCAGGTTTGTCGATTGGAAATAACGATCATGGTCGCCATCCCTGCCAGAATGACGCCCAATACCATCAGAATCGTGATGCGTTTTGCCAGACTCAACTGACCAAAAAAATTCTGAAACTGAAATCGTATGTCTTGTATCGGATTGGCTTGTTCAGCCATAGTTCACTCTCAGTCTATAGAATAAGGCTCATGGAAAAAGGGACCGTTTATACGCTCTTTCAGAAGCTTGTAAGTGCTGATTCAAGCCTCATTGTAGCACAAATATTCTTCCAGTAACAATTTAAATTCAGGCGAAATAAAGTCTGCGTCGTCTAAGGAAATTCCAGAACAGAACGGAGCCCTCAATACCAGCTTCATCAGGTCAGACCTGCATCCGCATAATTTCCTCATAGGCCGCCATCAATTTATTGCGAACCTGCAGCATGAGTTGTAGTGAAAGATCCGCCTTTTCAAGGGCAATCATTGTCCCATGAATGTCTTTTTTAGAAGTTGTTAAAAACTCTGTTTGCTTCGTTTCAGCCGTCAACTGTTGATGATTAACAGCCTGTAGCAACTGTTCAAACGTTTGGCCAATATTACGACTCGTATCGTTAAAATTCGGTTTTTGAACAGCCTTAACCGCTTCTTTCGCAATTTTTTGTATCGGGCTAAATTGAGACGGTGGTAATTTCATAGCAAGTCACTAGCTTTTATTTGTTTTCAATTTTTTGTATAACGCCACAAGGTTATGTTGCGCTTCCATAATCCGTGTTTGCATCACACCAACCTGTGCTAATTCTTCCGATAGCTCCTCAGTGTTCGAACTTGATAACGCTTTCAATGCGGAATCTACCTCATTCGAAATTTCCTGCATGTTCTGTAGGGTCTCTTTTAATGCGTTTCCAATAGTAGCGGGTTCTGAAGAAGGGGTCTCATTCCCTTCCTTCTTCCGTTCACTGGCCTTTTGGTATAACGCGTTTATTTGATTTTCAATGTTTATCTTTGTCATGTCGTAGCAGTTTCATGCGAACTATGTTCTCCCTATTTCCAATGCGGACTGCGCCATCCCTTTGGTCGCGTTGAAGGCTGCGATATTTGCTTCATAGGACCTGGAGGCTGCCATTAAATTAACCATTTCTTCCATCGTGTTAATATTCGGCATTTCCACATAACCTTCTTCATTTGCATCAGGATGTGAGGGCTCATACCTGAGCAAAGGGGCTCTGGGATCTTGCGAAACGCCTACCACTTTAACCTGAGTTGCCGTATCAACAGAACGCTCCTGGTTTCGTAATTCCTCCTCGAAAGTCCGATCGTTTGAAACGGCGGCCAGGGTGACAACTCGTCTGCGATAGGGGCCTCCCTCAGCCGTTCTTGTGGTTTCTGCGTTGGCAATGTTTTCAGAAATGGTATTCACACGAAAGCGCTGTGCGGTCATTCCTGAAGAACTCACGGATAATGACGATAAAAAACCCATATTAGACTCCTCCTTTAATGGCATTTCTCAGTTGTCGAAATTGATGGGAGACCATCCGAATGGTCGCATTATACATCAATTGATTTTCTGCCAATTTCGACATTTCTTTATCTAAATCAACCGTATTTCCATCAAACCCGACAAAAGGGGCGGCACTGGTAATCCGTTGACCTGTCACTTGATCCAAAGGCTTCGTGTTATTGCCGTCAAAATGACGGGCCTCTTTGGTTTGTAAGGGGCCTGGTTGACCCGCCTTTAGAGCTTGTTTCAACGATTTTTCAAAAACCAAATCCTGAGCTTGAAAACCTGGTGTGTCTTTATTCGCAATATTCGAAACCAATAAGTCATGTCGACTTGTACGAAAATTGAGTGTTTTCTCCAGCAAGGTCATCGTTTTGCTTCGGAATAAATCAGACATCCTTATTTCTCCTTGATTACACTGAGTTTCATGGCCTTTTTTACACCCTACACTCACTGGAAATGCAAAAGAAAGGCCACTGATTGTTTTTTCTGGGCAAGGGGTCTTCCTGACAAGAACAGGTCCTTTCTCTTTTAGACCATTTAAAATCAATTAAAATCTGGATGTATCCCTTAGAATTTGATATTCTCGGCAAAAAGTAGCCCATTCAACCTCTAGCGATTCATTTGAATAGGGGCGGTCTAAGGATGGTGGTCCCGAGAGACAAAGACCCGTTCTTCCCGGGACGGGACACGGAGTTGCTGTCGCTGGGTCAAAAATGAAATTATTTGAATGAATGTCGATAATTTGATTGAGTTGATTTTTCCTAAATTTTTGAGTGCTGAATATGTCAGAAATTCCTCAGACCCATTATCTTAAAAACACGGCACCTGAAGTGGAACAGGAGTTTGTTGAAATCATGAGGCAAGTTCCTTTATTCGCACAGCTCTCCTTAAGCCAGCTCCAGCAACTGTTTCAATATTCTAAATTTGTTAAAAAAGGACCAGGAGAAGCAGTCATCCAACAAGGGCTGTATGATCAAGAAATTTTCGTTTTAATTCAGGGGGAACTTCGTGTTTTCCTTCAGAATGAAATTGATGAAGAAAAACAAATAGATGTGATGAATCAAATGTTTACGCTTTTCGGAGAGCGTAGCCTGCTGGGTGAAGCCCGGGGGGCCTCGATCAAAGCGGCAGGTGAGGTTTTACTCTTGGGTATTGATCTCTCCTCGCTTTCAGACATGCTTGACGGTATGGAATTTCCTGAAAATCGTTTGGCGGACCAAGAATACCAGCAAAATATAACCATGTACACCCTAATGTCCGTCGTGTTAACAGAACGCTTCGATCGCCTGGTCAGAGATCAATACAAATTGAAACATAAGATTCAGGGAATCTATGATCACAAGGACCTTTGGGAAAAAGACTTTCTGCTTTCGACCATTTTCAATGAACTTTGCGCGGATGGGTTACCGATCAACAACGAGATTCGAATAATCCTTCAGCAAAAACTGAAGCAGTATGGAATTCCTGTCGACGTGATCAATAAACTTTTACTGGGACGTAAACTAAGGACACGTCTTATCTATACCGAACTCGCTCGTTTTCAAGTGGAGGAAAAAGTAACCAATGTCAACAAGCTCGTGTTTGATCTCACCCGTGAAATTGCTGAAAAAGTACGAAGTTTTTCTAATTATCAAAATTTGCTGAAGTTTAACTCTGTGGATGACTTGGAAATGACGAACTTAGGGGATCATTTGATGATCTTACATCAACAGATTGCTAATTCCAAGGTTTTAGCAAAGCCTCTCTCCAAAGCTCAATTCTTAACGGGAATCCTCGTTGAGGGCACGCTTGATCCTGTTTCATTTGCGCAATATTTGGCAAGTGGAGGATGGACCAAGGATCATTTCAGCCTCGCTTATGTGATGTATTTGGTTTGTCGGTGCAGTATTTACAATGTGTCAGAAGCAAACCGCAGAATCAGCACTTTTGTTCAGATGCTCGCCGCGCATAATTACACAGCTCGACAAAACAAGGCCACTAACCCTATGCAACGGGTTTTGGTGGATCAACTTGTGAAAATGTATGAATATACCCTGAAATCCTCTGTGTCCGCAGCGCCCACAAAAATGGAGGAAACCTCATCAGCAAATCAGGTTGAGGAGTTATTAAGCAGCCTTGGTTTGTAGCGTTTTAACATTCTTGGATACGAATCCCATGACCGAAAAAAAATCACAAGTTTGGGGAAATCACCTCAACGTCGCCCCCAAAGAAGCGAATGTGTTGTTTTGTGCAGGAAGAGATGTGCAAGCGCTTCCCATGGCGGACCAAACCTTACTGCCTTATGATATTTGGACCAACCGTGCTCACAACATTATGCTCCACCGTCAGAAGATTATTGACTCAACCACCCTGACTAATATTCTGAAAGGGTTGGCGGATTTAGAAGAACTCGTTCAAAAAAATGAATTCACGCTGGATCCTCGGAAAGAAGATGTGCATATCAATGTGGAAGCCTTCATTACGGAGCGATATGGGATTGACATTGGAGGGCGCATGCATACAGGACGTAGCAGAAATGATCAGACGGCCTGTGATATGCGACTGTATTTAAGGGATGCGGGAATTCGTTTGGCCAAAGACATCTATGAGTTAATAGGGACCTTACTCCGTGTCGCCAAGCCGCATGTTCAAACCGTGATGCCGGGCTTTACCCATTATCAACCTGCGATGATCACAACGTGGGGGCATTGGTTATGTGCCTATGTTCAAGGACTTAATCGGGATTTGGAAAGGCTCCTCTCAGGACTTCAGTTAGTAAACCGGAATCCCTTGGGTGCGGCCGCCTCCTTTGGAACCTCCTGGCCTATTGACCGTCAACTCACAACGGAATTGCTTGGTTTTGAAAAAACGGATCTCAATACGCTTGATTGCATTGTTTCCCGGTGGGAAAATGAAGCGCAATTAGCTCAGAATTATGCCTTCTTTATGAATCATGCCAGCATCATGGCTCAAGATTTAATTTTCTTGAGCCTGCCTTACCTGAAGTTGATTGGTATTGATGAATCTTACGTAACAGGTTCTTCCATCATGCCTCAAAAGAAAAATCCCGATTTTGCTGAAATTATCAAAGCCAAGGCCTCCTTAGTTCACGGGGGCGTGGTCAGTCTGATGGGAATTCAAAAGGGAGGACTTAGTGGATACAATAGAGACACCCAACAAACGAAATATCTGATTATGGATATCATCAGGGAATGCGAGCCTGTTCCAACGATCTTGAGAGGTGTTTTTGAAACATTGCGGGTTTATAAGGAAACGATGCGGCAACAGTGTCAAACCGGATTTATGAATGCGGTTGATCTTGCGGACTATCTTGCTCGAAGTCTGAACTTATCTTTCAGGGAATGCTACGAAGTGATGGCTTTAGCGGTTAAGCTTTCTGAACAACAACAGCGACTTTCCCCTTCAGCTATCAAAAAAGCCTTACGCGAAAATGGAATTGAGGCCACGCTTTCGGATGAAGAACTGGAGCCCTTCAGTCAGCCCCAAATCGTACTTTCACACAGGAAACATCAAGGGGCTCCTTCTCCTGACGCTGTGGAACAGCAGATTGAGTCTATGACCGCTCAAAGCGAAGGTTATTTCCAATCGATTGAAGCATTTAAAAATCACGTGGAACAGGCACGAAAACGCTGTCAAGATTTTGTACTATAAAAACACCTTCTCAGCAGGAAACGAGAGTTTTGAGTAAACGATGGTTTCTGTAATAATTTCGACCTGTGCAGGTAGGTGTAAGGTATTAGCATTTAGCTTTTAGCCTGTTGGAAATGATGTGTTTTCATCATCCTTTTGCGCTCACGAACTCATGTTTTTGTGACCAAAACAAAAAATACATGCATGAGATGATAAAGAATTTTTAACATTTTGCTCTTCTTAAAAGTAGTCAATCACGAGCTAATACCTAAACGCTAACAGCTAATACCTCACCTGCACAGGTGGAAAAAATTCTGTCGAATTTTGCCAATGTGGCCTATAAGTTCCCTGAGCAACATTAATCTCAGGAGGACTTATGAAAATCCCTTGTATTGAGCGAAGTGTATTGTTTTTCTCTACTCCAGTAACGGTTGCTTGATCAAATTCCCAATCACCTTCAGGATCTTTTATAAAGAAGCCGGCTCTCGTAGGCCTTGGCAAAAGGAACAAGAGTTTGTCTATAAAACCAAAAACGAATTAGCTCTGGAAATGCTCCAGTGGCTTTAGATTCTGGATTTCCCAAAGCGATGGTATTGGCCTCATGGTTCTGTGTTAAGCCCTTTATCAAAGGTCTGAGACGTTTACAGTTACCTTATATTTTGGAAGCAAAAGCGAGTTATAACGTGAAACTCCCTTGTGAAACGCCCAAAGTCACTCCGACAGGGCGATTGGCTAAACATCAATTTGAAGTAAAATTCCTTCCTGATTTTTTTGAAACCTTTGATTCCTTCATTCCCTGTGGCTTTGACCGGGATCTTGAGACAGGAAAAGCAGAAAAAGGGCTTTACCATACCAAGATTGCCACAGTGCATTTTAAATCGTTTTCCGGTAAACATCGTGTGGTTCAGAGCTTTGATCCTGTCAAAAAAACCAGCAAGTATCTCATCACCAATCAGCTTCACTTTGAAGCCGCAAAAATCATTTCCGCATATTCCAATAGGTGGGTCGTGGAAGAATTCTTCAGAAATGCCAAGCCATTGAGTGATATGGAGGGAGCCACGATCAGGAGCGAACAAGGCGTAACACTAGCGTTGTGCCTCATTTCCTGGATTGACTTCCTCCTCTTTAGAAATAATAATAATTATGTTCTTATGGTTAATAATTTTTTATGTAAGGAAAAAGTATGTTGAGTTAAAGACACGATTCGCGTTAAATTATTTAAATACCATCGAAAGGGGAGACTCATGAAAATATCTAAGGGTTATGCTGTCATTTGTGCTGTATTTTTGAGTGTATTTTTAATGGGCATGGGAGGAGGCGCGCCAGAACTTCCCACAATTCCCGCTAGTGGTTTAACTTTCGTTGATACAGATGGTGATCCTAAAGAACTTGGCGGTACCGTAATCATTACCGCCGCCAGTGATGAATCCGAAATCACAGAATATCAACTTTACTGGCCATTAGCGCGACCCAAAGAGCTGATTTATCAGCACCTCTCGCCCTTATCTCAGCGAATGGCAGTTCCAGCTATACCTATCAGTTTTCCGAGAACACCAAAGTTTTTTACGCCATCCAAACGCTCCAACCCGCTACGCATTTGATCGTTTATACCAAAAATGATGAGGGTAGAATGGAGGCAGGTGTCAGTACTCCAATTTTGGATAAAGTCTATGCTACTCAAACCGCGGCGAATATTGATTTTGAGGATAAAGATCCAGATATCAAAGAGATTGAAGGAGTTATAACGCTTACGCCAAGCTCTGATGAAACGAATATTGAAGAGTATGTGATCTACTGGGGAGCTAACGCTTCGACGAAACTTTCAGAAAACCCTTATATCGCCGCTTATCCCAAAACAGGAAATGAAATCATTCACTTTTTTCCTCCCAGCACTCCTCTTCCAACAGAGGCGACCCATATTTTAGTTTTTACCAAAAACAGTGTTGGCGAAATGTTGACAGGAACAAGCGCCATCATCAAAGATAGTGCCGCGACTTCACCTTTTACAGGAATGAACTTTGCTGATGGGAATAGTGATGAAGGACTTTGTGTGGGCGGGAAATGCACCCTGCAAGGAATTGATGAATCTCAAAGCTTAAAGCAAGACGTTCGAATTTATGGGACACCTTATTTTTTACACTATCAAAGTGACAGAGTTCCTGGAGGAAAAACCACAAGGCTCTCTATGCCTTTGACTTCCAGTCTTGTCCCTGAAGGCATTGACAGCATCCAACTTAGTCTCGAAATCGCTGGAAGAACCATGGGGAAGCGATTCAAGGCGGCTCCGCGATTACAATATCAATACCTATGGGACGGAAAAGATGGTTCAGGAA